>DASVDQ010000097.1 GCA_036381035.1 Trueperaceae bacterium
GCTCTTCCCCGACATGACGGTCGAGGAGAACCTGGGCCTCGGCGCCTACCTGAGGCCGGCGCGCGCCAGGCGCAAGGAGGGGTTCGCGGCCGTCTACGAGCTCTTCCCCGACCTCTACGACAAGCGCCGGGTCCCGGCCGGGGCGCTCTCCGGCGGCCAGCAGCAGATGGTCGCCATCGGCCGGGCGCTGATGCTGCACCCGCGCGTGCTGATCATGGACGAGCCCAGCCTCGGCCTCGCCCCGCTCCTGGTGCGCGAGGTCATGGGCGTGATAAGGCGGGTCTCCGCCACGGGACTCCCCATCCTCCTCGTCGAGCAGAACGTGCGGCAGGTCCTCAAGATCTCCGACCGCACCTACGTGCTCGAGAACGGGCGCCTGGTGCTCGAGGGCCCCTCGAGCGAGCTGCTCGGCCACCCGCTCATCAAGCGGGCCTACCTGGGCATCTGATAGGTTCTTGGCGTATGCGTAGGCGGGCGGACCCACCGGCGCGGGGCGCGCCGCCGCGACGCCGTCGTGAAAGGGGCAGGGCGTGAGTCAGCGTGCAGCGGCAGCCGAGCGCCTCCGGGGCGCAGGCGAGAGGACGAGGGAGCTGAGGGCGAGGCAGGAGCGGGTCCTCTACCCGGTGATGAACAGGTTGCAGCTCTACGGCGACGAGCCGCTCGCCGTCGACCGCGCCAAGGGCATGTACGTCTGGGACGTCGAGGGCAACGAGTACCTCGACTTCTTCGGCGGCATCCTCACCGTGTCGGTGGGCCACTGCAACGACGAGGTCACCGAGGCGACGGTGCGCCAGCTCCGCAAGGTCCAGCACACGTCGACCCTGTTCATCAACGAGGTGACGGTCGCCTTCGCCGAGAAGATGCGCGACGTCACGCCCGGCGACCTCTCGGTCTCGTTCTTCACCTGCTCGGGCACCGAGGCGAACGAGACCGCGATCCAGACGGCCCGCACCTACACGGGCCACACCGACGTCATCGCGCTGCGCCACGGCTACAGCGGCCGCACGCAGACGGCGATGAGCCTCACCGGCCAGGCGCCGTGGAAGGGCGGGCACGTCTACGACGGTTACGTCAAGCACGTGCGCAACCCGAACATGTACCGGCGCCCCGAGGGCATGACCGAGGAGGCGTACCTCGACCTGTGCGTCGCCGACCTCGAGGAGGTCATCGCCTCCTCCACCGAGGGGCGCATCGCCGCTTTCATCGCCGAGCCCATCCAGGGCGTCGGCGGGTTCGTCGTCGCGCCCCGGGAGTACTTCGAGCGCGTGCAGCCGATCGTCAAGGAGGCCGGCGGCCTGCTGATCATCGACGAGGTCCAGACCGGCTGGGGCCGCACCGGCAGGCACCTGTGCGCGATCGAGCACTGGGGCGTGAAGCCCGACATCATGACGTTCGCCAAGGGCGTCGCGAACGGCTACCCGGTGGGCGTGACGATCACGACGCCCGAGATCGCGTCGTCGATCGACCACCTCACGCTCTCGACCTACGGCGGCAACCCCGTGGCCATGGCCACGGCGCTGGCGACCGTCGAGTACATCGAGCGACACGACCTGGCCGGCAACGCCGAGCGCCAGGGCGCCCGCCTGCGCGCGCACCTCGACAGGCTCGGGGAGCGGTTCGACTTCGTCGGCGACGTGCGCGGCATGGGGCTCATGCAGGCCCTGGAGATGGTGGAGCCCGGGCCGGGGAAGCGCCCAGACCCGGCGCGGGCCAGCGCGTTCGTGTCCGCCGCGCGCCGGCGCGGCCTGCTGCTGGGCAAGGGCGGCCTGCGCGGCAACGTCATCCGCATCGCGCCGCCGCTGATCGTGACCGCCGAGGAGGTCGACAGGGCCGCCCAGATCATGGAGGCGGCCCTGGAAGACGCCGCCTGAGCGACAGAGCCAGAGCACGCGCGTAACCGCCCTCGCGCCCGCGGCCCCGCGGTCGTAGACTCTGTCCACGACCCACCCCCGCAGCGTCGTCACGAGGCACCCGGGTCCCGGCGTATGACCGAGGCGATAGCGTTGCTCACCGCGGTTGGCGTGCTCGTGACGATCCTCGCCAACCTCACCAACATCGCGCGCTTCCTCGCCGAGCGGCGGGAGAAGAGGGCCCTTCGTCTCGGCTTGGTGCCGGCAGGCGCCGCTCCGGCGGCCGGCGGCGTCGCGGCGTCGCCGGCGGTGCCGACGACGGGCGCCGCCCTGCCGCCCATCGTCACGCCCGACAGGCGCATCCGCGTCTTCGTCTCCTCGACGCTGAACGAGCTAGCCGCCGAGCGCCGCGCCGCGCGAGCCGCGATCGAGCGGCTCAAGCTCACGCCCGTGATGTTCGAGGAGGGCGCCAGGCCGCACCCGCCGGCCGAGGTCTACCGCTCCTACCTGCGCCAGAGCGACGTATTCGTGGGCATCTACGGCGAGTCCTACGGCTGGGTCGCGCCCGGGTCGCCGCTGTCCGGCCTGGAGGAGGAGTACCTGCTCTCGAGCGGCATGCCGGCGCTCCTCTACGTCAAGCAGCCCGCGCCCGCCCGCGAGCCCAAGCTCGAGGACCTGCTTGACCTCATCAGGTCGGAGGGCAGGGCCTCGTACCGGCAGTACCAGACGCCCGAGGAGCTCACCGAGCTGCTCGCCAACGACCTCGCCGTGCTGGTGACCGAGCGCTTCCACGGGGCCCGGACGCCCCCGGCGGCGCGGCCCGAGCAGCCGGCGCCCGCCCGGTCCTCCGGTCCCGAGCCCGCGGCGCCCCAGCCGGGGCGCGGCTCCGGCCTGGCGCGCCGGCGACGGGTGACGGGCGCGGCGTGGCCGGCGCTGGCCGAGCACGACCAGCGCGTCGGCCGGCCGGCGCTGCCGCCGATGCCGCGCGCGCCCACCTCGTTCGTCGGCCGTGCCGCCCTGCTCGAGGAGCTGGCCGCCGTCATCCGCGACGAGGCGGTGCGCCTCGTCACGGTCCACGGGCCCGGCGGCATCGGCAAGAGCCGGCTGGCGCTCGAGGTGGGGGCCGTCGTGGCCGAGTCGTTCCCGGACGGCGTCGCGTTCGTGTCACTCGACGCCGTACGCGACCCGGAGCTCCTGCCCTCCGAGGTGCTCGCCGCCCTCGGCCAGCGCGAGACCGAGACGGGCGGGCCCGAGGAGAGGCTGTTCGAGCTGCTGCGGAACCGCGCGATGCTGCTGATCCTCGACAACTTCGAGGGCCTGCTCGCCGGGGTGCCGTTCGTGTCGCGCCTGCTGGCGGCGGCGCGCGGCGTGAAGCTCGTCGTCACGTCGCGGCACATGCTGCGGGCGCGGGGCGAGGTCGCGTTCTCGGTGCCGCCCATGGAGCTGCCGGCGCGGGGCACGCCGCTCACGCCAGAGGAGGCCATGGGCTACGACGCCGTGCGCCTGTTCGTCGACAGGGCCGACGACGTCAGCCCCGGCTTCGTGCTCGACGAGGACAACGTCGAGGCCGTCGTGGAGATCTGCCGGCGCGTAGACGGCCTGCCCCTGTCGATCGAGCTCGCCGCCGCGCGCGTGCGCACGGTGCCGCCGGCGGCGCTCCTCGAGCGGATGACGCGGCGCCTGCCGGTGCTCACCGGCGGGCCGCGCGACGCGCCCGAGCGGCAGCAGACCCTGCGCGCGACGATCTCGTGGAGCTACGACCAGCTCAGCGAGCGCGACAGGCGCCTCTTCGCGCGCCTCGCGGTCTTCGACGGCGTCACCTACCTCGACGCCATCGAGAGCGTGCTGGGCGGGGGCGGCGAGGTGCTCGACGGCATCGCCGCCCTCGTGGACGCGAGCCTGCTCATGCGCGCCGACCCCGACGAGGAGGCGTACGTGTTGCTAGAGACGCTGCGCGAGTTCGCCTCGGAGGTCCTGGAGGTCGACCCGGAGGCCGCGGAGCTGCGGCGGCGCCACGCGCGGTTCTTCGTCGTCTACGCCGGGCTCGGCGGCGAGGCCCTGCGCGGACCGGAGCAGCAGCACTGGCTGCGGCGCATGCGGGCCTCCGACGGCAACCTCAGGTCCGCGCTGACGTGGCTGCTGCGCACGGGCGCGACCGAGGAGGCGCTGCGCCTCGCCGCCGACCTGAGGCCGTACTGGCACCGCGTCGGCGCGCTCAGCGAGGGCCGGCGCTGGCTCAAGCGCGCCCTCGAGGCCGGCGAGGGCGCCCCCAAGGCCCTGCGCGCCGCCGCGATGCTCGCCGACGGCGTGCTCGCCTGGCGCCAGGGCGACCTCAAGGGCGCCCGGCCGCAGCTCGAGGCGGCGCTCGCGGTCGCCCGCGAGCTGGGCGACGACGTCAGCGCGATCACGGCCCTGAGGAGCCTGGGAGCGCTGGCGCAGAACGCGGCCGACTACGAGTCCGCGCGGCGCCTGATGGGCGAGAGCATCGCCCTCGCCGAGAGGCTAGGCAACGCCGAGGCCGTGGCCAACACCTACCTGAGCCTGGGGAACGTCGCGCTCGACCTCGGCCGGCACGAGGAGGCCGAGGCCCACTACCGCCGCAGCCGCGACCTCTCGGCCGCGGTCTCCGACACCCTCGGCTACGCCTACGCGCTCGACAACCTCAGCGTCAGCGCCTGGCACCGCGGCGACCTCGACGGGGCCGAGCGCCTGGCGGACGAGGTCATGGAGCTGTACGAGGAGCTTGACCTGGCCGGCGGACGCGCGAACGTCTGGCACCGGCGCTGCCTCGTCGCCATCGAGCGCGGGCAGCTCGAGACCGCCGAGGCCGAGGGGCTGCGCGCGCTGGCGGTGCGCGAGCGCCAGGGTGAGGACCGCGGCGCGTCGTTCGTGCTCTACGACCTGGCGCGCGTCTCGCTCATGCGGCGCGACCTGCCGCGGGCGCGCGAGCGGCTGGCCCGCGGCCTCGAGCTGGCGGCGCGCCAGGGGGCGCCGGTGATCGAGGTGCTCTACGTCGAGGGCGCCGCCAGCTACCTGGCGCTCCTCGGCAGGCACGAGCAGGCCTACCGGCTCCTCGCCGGCGCCGACGAGTGGCGCCGGCGGCTGAAGGTGCCGGTGGCGCCCGTCGTGCGGGAGCGCCAGCTCAGGCTGGGCCGCATGCTCGAGGGGCGCCTCGACGGCTACACCCGCGCGTCCGTGGAGGCCAAGGCGCGCGCGACCACCCCCGCCGAGCTGGTGGACGCCGCGCGCGCCGCGCTGGCGGACGCCTGAGGGGCGACGGCGACCCGGGCGCCTGCGGTCGCCGGCCCCGCCGGGGCCCTGCGCCGGCGGCCCCTCCAGCTCAGTCGCGGCTGCCCATGAAGAGCGACAGGTAGTAGAGCAGGTACATGATCGAGCCGGCGGCGGCGGCTACGTAGGTGAGCGCGGCGGCGTTGAGCACCTGACGCGTGCCGTCCACCTCCCGGCCCGTGGCGATGCCCAGCGTGGCGAGCTGCTGCGCGGCCCGGCTGCTGGCGTTGTACTCGACCGGCAGGGTGACGAGCTGGAAGAGCACGGCCGCCCCGAAGAGGATCACGCCGATCTGCACGAGCCCGAACAGCCCGAGGACCGCGCCGAGGATGACCAGCCACGGCGCGAAGTTCGCGCCCAGCGTGGCGACTGGCACGAGCGCGGTGCGCACCTGGAGCGGCGCGTAGCGGCTGGCGTGCTGGAGGGCGTGGCCCACCTCGTGGGCCGCCACGGCGTGGGCCGCGACGCTGGCGCCGCGGAAGTTGGCCGCCGACAGCGAGACGACCTTCTTGCTCGGGTCGTAGTGGTCGGTGAGCTGCCCGGGGACCTCCACGACGCGGACGTCGTGCAGGCCGTTGGCGTCGAGTATCGCGCGGGCCGTCTGGGCCCCGGTGATGCCCGAGGCGGCGGGCACGCGACCCCACTTGGCGTACGTGCTGCGCAGGTAGTTCTGCACCAGCAGGGTGACCAGCAGCAGGACGATGAAGAGTAGGTACATTCCCCTCCCTCTCGCGCCGCCGCCGCACGGCGCGGCTGCGGCGCCTATGAGACGAGGTTACAAGGTCCGGCCGCCCCTCCCGCGAGCGGGGGCGACCTGCCGGGAGGACCGTCGAGGCCGCGAGCGGCGGGCGCGCGAGCGGCGTCCGGGGAGCCGGGCCGCGCCGCCGCTCGGGCCCGCGACCTCACGAGCTCACGCCGGCGATGGACCAGAGCAGGCCGAGGCCGAAGACGAGCAGGCCGAAGACCATCAGCACCATGTTGAGGAGCATCCCCTCCATGCGGCGCGAGCTGGCCGTCTCGGCACGGCCGGAAGTGACGTTGATGAACACGACCGTGCGCGCGATACCGAGGAGGAGCGCCGCTCCCCCGACGACCATCATCATCGTGATCATGCAGCACCTCCCGTGGCCTTGGAGCCAAGCTAGAGCAGGAACCGCCCGGCGTGGGTCGTGGCGGGCACGAGGCGCCACGTCGGGAGCACGCGGCGCCTCCGCGCGCCCCCTCATCGGCACGCGGGCGCGCGCGGCGGACCCGGGACGCTCCCGCGCCGGCGAGGGTGGGGGCCCGGCGAGCCTTCCCCCGGCCTCTGCTAGCATGGCGCGACCCCGCCGTGGACCCGTCACGTCCCCAGAGGTTCGAGCAGCTCGGCGCCGCACGCTTCGACGTGGTGGTCGTGGGGGGCGGCGCCACCGGCGCCGGGGTGGCGCTCGACGCGGCCGCGCGCGGCCTGCGGGTGGCGCTGCTGGAGCGCGGCGACCTGGCGTCCGGGACGAGCAGCCGCAGCACGAAGCTGGTGCACGGCGGCGTCCGCTACCTCGAGCGGGCCGTCAAGCAGGCAGACAGGTCGCAGTTCCACCTCGTGCGCGAGGCGCTGCGCGAGCGGGCCGTGCTGCTGCGCAACGCCAGGCACCTCGCTCGGCCGCTGGCCCTGCTCACCCCGGCGTACTCGCCGCTCGACCTCCCCTACTACTACACGGGCCTGAAGCTCTACGACATGCTGGCCGGGCGGGCGAACCTGCGCCCCAGCCGCCGCCTCGGGCGCGACGACGCCCTGCGCCGCTACCCCATGCTCAGGCGGGACGGCCTGCGGGGAGCGGTCGAGTACCACGACGGCCAGTTCGACGACGCGCGCACGAACGTCGCGCTGGCGCTCACGGCCGCGGAGCACGGCGCCCTGGTCCTCAACCACGCCGAGGTCACGGCGTTCGAGAGGTCGGGCGGGCGCCTCGTCGGCGGCGAGGTGGAGGACAGGCTCACCGGCGCGCGCCACGCCTTCGCGACGCGAGTCGTCGTGAACGCCGCCGGGCCGTACGCCGACGCCGTCAGGCGCCTCGACGACCCGGCCTCTCCCCCGCTGCTCAGGGTGAGCTCGGGCGTCCACGTCGTCCTGCCCGGCCGGTTCACCCCGCCGGACACCGGACTGCTGGTACCCAAGACGGAGGACGGCCGGGTGCTCTTCGTCCTGCCCTGGCAGGGCCGCACGCTGGCGGGCACGACCGACAACCCCGCACCGCTCGAGGACGACCCGCGGCCGCGCGAGGAGGACGTGGAGTACGTGCTGAGGCACGTGCGCCAGCACTGCGAGCTGCCCGTGGACCGGCGCGACGTCCTCGCGTCCTGGAGCGGCCTGCGGCCCCTGGTCGAGGACAGCGAGTCCGCCGCCACCGCCCGCCTGTCGCGCGACCACGTGATCGTCACGTCACCGTCGGGCCTCGTGACGGTCACGGGCGGCAAGTGGACGACCTACAGGAGCATGGCCGAGGACGCCGTCGACGCGGCGGTAGCGGTGGGCGGCCTGCGTCCGCGGCGGGGCTGCGCCACGCGCGACCTGCCGCTCGTCGGGGCGGCGCGGTTCTCGCCCGACGGGCACGCGCGCCTGCGCTCGCTCTACGGGCTGCCCGGTGACGTCGCCCTGCACCTGAACCGCGCCTACGGCGACAGGGCCGAGGCCGTGGCCCGCCTGGCGCGGGGCGGCCTGGGCGAGCGGCTGGTGCCGGGGCACCCGTACGTCGCCGCCGAGGTCGTCTACGCCCGCGACTGCGAGCTGGCCTGCACCGCCGACGACGTGCTGGCCCGGCGCCTGCGCCTCTCGTTCCTCGACGCCGCGGCGGCGGAGGCCGCCAGGCCGCGCGTGGAGGAGCTCATGGCACTCGACAGCCCGGTCCCTGGTTGAGGGGGCGGCGATCGTCGCCGCGGAGGGCTCACCGCCGCTGCGGCTCGTAACGCACGTGCACACCGCTGTCCAGCAAGGCCCGTATGTCCGCCATCACGTCCGGGTCGTCGAGGTCGAGCCCGTCGTAGCTGACGTCGAGCCGGAGCGTCTCCAGGTCGGTGAAGCCCCTGAGGAAGCCCACGTCCGTGACCTTCGTGACGCTCAGCTCGAGCTGCTCGAGCCACGTCATGTGCTCGATGGGCGAGGTGTCCTCGAGCGGCGTGGCGCGGAAGCCGACGCGGCGGAGCCGGGTGAGCCCCGTGACCGCGGCCGGCGACGGCGTCCGCTCCGCGGTGAGGCTCGTGCTCGTCACCGCCACCACCTCGTGGTCGCTAGAGGCCGGGAGCGCGAACCCGTCGTCCTCCAGCACCGCCGTGGCCTCGTACTCTTCCCCGTCCACGGTCGCCGTGATCGTGTAGGTGCCGCTCTGCGGAGGCACGCCCGTCCACAGGTCCACGTAGAAGCCGTTCCTCCGGTAGACCGATGAGGGCCGTTGAGGGCTCTCGAGCGGCTCGTCGTCCGGGCGCTCGCCTGGTGCGGGCAAGGAAGCGCCCGGGGCCTTGCGGCCCCGGGCGCCCATGCCTCACGGGGCTACGGTCAGGTGGCCTTGCGCGTGCCGCCCATCACCGCGCCGGCGATCGCGGCGAGCACACCGCCGCCCACGGCGCCGCCGAGCACCGACGTCAGCAGCGACACGAGGTCGAGCGCGCTGCCGCCCGCGCCGAGGCCCAGGAGCTGCAGGAGCTGGGCGAGGCCCAGGCCGCCCACGGCGCCGGCCAGCGTGTTCCCGGTGGCGCCCATGGGCGCGCCCTCGCCGCGGCGACCCACCAGGTTGCCGCCCAACGCTCCTGCGACGATCTGGATGACTATCGGTAGCCAGGTTTCCATGCCCCAACCTCTCCCGCTCGGCCGTGTGCCGAGCGCCAGGGCGGGCGCCGAAGAGGCCTGCCCGCCGCCGAGCCCATGGCCTGGGAGGCGATGGCGAAGGGGACGAAGCAGGTGGCTCGCAAGACGATCGTACTCCAAACGTGAGAGAACGATGTGAGCGTTGCGACGTGGGCGACGCCCGGCGCGGGAGCTACTGACCCCCGATCGCCTCGAGGATCGACGGGTCGACGGCGTCCTCGAACGAGACGGGCTCGCTCAGGAGGCCGACCTCGACGAGCAGGTCGACCGAACGCTCGAACGCCTCCCGGTTCAGCGACCCGACGACGGTGTCCGGCGTCGGCTTCACGAGCTTGGCCGTCTCCGCCATCTGCCAGGTCTGGTGGATGAGCGGGCTCTGGGTCGAGCCGGAGCCGGCGCAGGTGTCGCCGCAGTACTTGAGGACGATCTGCACCGCCTCCTCCTGGTTCTCGACCGCGTACTCCCAGCCGCGGATCGAGGCGCGCACGAAGCGCTCGGCGACCTCGCGGCCCGACAGGCCGGAGCCCTTGAAGTCCTCGGTGGCCAGCAGCTCGGGCGTGGTGAAGATGTTGTCCTCGAGCAGGTCGGCGCCGATGTCGGCGGGATCGAGGACCACGAGCTGGTCCAGCGGGTAGCCCAGGCCCACGATCTGGTCGAGCTCGTTGTAGGTCATCGCGCTGGCCACGTCGACCTCGTGCGGGAACACGAGCGAGGGGTCGAAGGCGTAGACGACCGCGTTGATGTCGGGGCCCTGGACCGTGGGGTCGAGGTTCGAGGTGAAGCCGGCGGCGGCGAACACGGCCTCGGCCGCGAACTCGTTGCCGAAGCCCCACACGCCCACGTTGCGGCCGGCCAGGTCGGCGATCTCCTCGATGCCGGAGTCGGCGAGCGCCACGAGGCGGTAGCCGGAGTCCTGGAAGACCTGCGCGATCGTGACGACGTCGAGGCCCTGCTCGCGCTGGGCCAGCATGTTGGCGACCCAGTCGGTGCCGAAGTCGGCGTTGCCGGAGCCCACCTGCACCGTCGGGTTGACGTTGCCGCCGTCGAGGATCGTGACGTCGAGGCCCTCCTCGGCGTAGAAGCCCTTGTCCTGCGCCACGAAGTAGCCCGCGAACTGCGCCTGCGGGAACCACTTGGACTGGAAGTTGATGGGGATGAGCTCCTGGGCGAACGCGCCGCCGCCCGCTAGGAGCGTCAACACCGTCAGTGCCGTACCGAACCGACGCAGCATCTGCTACCTCCTCGTTGTCGACCTAGGCCGCCATTCTGGCACGCCTGCGCCGGCGCCGTGCCGTGGGTGAAGGCCGCCGCCCCCCGAACGCCGCGTCGGCCCCACGAACGCCCCGCCGCGGCCGCCCGCCAGCCCGCCGCGGACGCCCCTCGCCGGCCCGCGCCCTCACCCGCCCCGCGCCGACGGGTGCCACGCCAGCAGCCAGCGCTCGAGGAGCTGGACGGTCCAGTAGAGGACCATCGACAGCACGCTCGAGACGAGGATCGCGGCGAAGACGACGTCGAACTGGCCGCGGTGGGCCGAGAGGCTGATGCGCTGGCCCAGCCCGTTGGGCGGTCCGGGGATGAGGAACTCGGCGACGATCACGCTGACCACCGCGAGCACGATGGCGACCTTCAGCGACGTGAACACGTAGGGCAGCGCGTGCGGCAGGCGCAGGGTGAGGAAGCCCTGCAGCGGCCGCGCGGCGTAGGAGCGCAGCAGCTCGAGCTTGAGCGGCTCCACCGACGTGAGCCCCTGCACCGTGTTGAGCACGACCGGGAAGAACGTGACGATCACGCCCACGGCGGCCTTCGACTCCCAGTCGACGCCCAGCGCGCGGCCGAGCACCGGCGCCAGGCCGACGATCGGCACGGCGCCGAAGGCCGTCGCCAGCGGCAGGAAGCCGCGGCGGAGGAAGGCGCTGAAAGCGATGAGCGCGCCGGCGACGAAGCCGAGCAGCAGGCCGAGCCCGAAGCCGAGCAGCACCTCGCGCACGAACGTCAGGTAGGCGTCCGCGACGAGCACCGGCCACGCGCTCACCAGGGCCTGGCCGATGCTGACCACGGACGGGAAGATGCCGGGCGGCACCCTGAAGCCCAGGACCAGGCCCTCCCACGTGAGGAGCAGCACGAACGGCACGGTGGCGACGGGCAGTACGCGCTGGAGGCGGGAGATCAGCGCGGCGCCGGCGCGGTCCTCGGCCTCGTCGGCGCTCATGAGGCTGAGGCGCGCGCTGGCCAGCACCGCCAGGAGCAGGCCGCCGAGCAGCGCCGACCAGTAGAGGGGCCCCGCGGGGCCCGTCCGCGCGCGCTGCAGCGCCACGGGCGCGAACGCCGCCGCCACGCCCAGGGCCGTGAGCGCGACGAGCCCCAGCGCCCGGCCGGCGGCGCCCCCGAGGCTGCCCGCCGCGCCGCCGGCGAGCGCTCCGCGTGCCGCCATCAGCCATCCCCCGCGGCGGCCGCGAGGCCCGTCCTCTGCCACGGCGCCACGAGGCGCTGCACCAGCCCGACGAGCGACACGAGGCCTATGCCGAGCAGCGCGGAGATGCCGAGCAGGATCCAGACGTCGGCCACGTCGCCGGCCTGCACCTGGCCGATGATCGCGTAGCCCAAGCCCAGGCGGTTGTTCGACTCGACCTCGGCGACCAGCGCGCCCACCAGCGCCGCCGCGGCGCCCAGCTTCAGGCTCGTGAACAGGTAGGGCACCGCCGCGGGGAAGCGCAGCTTGACGAACGCCTGCAGCGGCGTGGCCGCGTACGCCTTCATGAGGTCGAGGGCCAGCGGGTCGACCGAGCGCAGGCCGGTGACCGTGCCGACCGTGATCGGGAAGAAGGCGATGTAGGCGCCGACGATCGCCGCCGGCACCAGGCTCGTCTGCACGGTCACGCCGAGGTTGCCCAGCACGGCGACGAGCACGGGCACGAGGGCGATCACGGGGATCGTCTGCGAGGCGATCACCCAGGGCAGCAGCGCCTGCTCGAACGGCCTGACGCGCACGAACGCCACGGCCAGGAGCACGCCGATGACCGTGCCCACCGCCAGCGACACCAGCGTGCCGGCCGCCGTGTAGAGGGTGGCGCGCACGACGTTGCGCGGGTCGGAGAGCGGGTAGGCGGTGAAGAACGGGACGAGCCTCTCGGCGATCCAGTGCGGGAACGGCACCGGATGCTGCGGCAGGCCGAGGAAGCACTCGAAGGCGGTCTCGCCGCAGGCCGGGCGCGCGTAGTAGGTGTACGAGGCCGCCCACGGCACCTCGCCGGGCCGCGGCGCCGCGGCCAGCGTGACCGTGCCGGTGGCGGGGTCGCTGACGCGGTAGTCGGGGAACTGACGCAGCGCCGCGTTGCGCGGCGGCGGCGAGCCGAAGGTCACGGCGGCGCCGTCCCGCTCGTAGTCGACGCCCTCCGCCAGCTCGCGCCCCTCCAGCGTGACGATGCCCCGCTCCGAGGGGAACGTGAACGTGGTCCTCGACCCGTCGACCCGCTCCTGCGGGCGCTCGGCGTCGCCGGAGAGCAGCCTGTCGCCGAGGTAGATGGCCCTGGCCTGGTCGGACTCGACGACCGGCGCCGACTGCAGCCGGAACGTGCGGTTCTCGCCGTCGACGGCGCCCACGAGACCCTCCGCCACGGCCACGTACGACGCGGCCGCGCGCAGCTCGGCGCCCGCCGGCGCCGGCTCCCGCAGCACCAGCGTGCCCGCCGCGGCGTCGAGGTACTCGTAGTCGCCGGTGACGACGCTCACGGGCGCGTTGAAGGACGGCGGGGCGTCGAAGACCAGCGAGTCGCCCTCCAGCGCGAAGCCCGCGCCCTCGACGAGGGGCGCGCCGGCCACGATCGCCACGGCGGGACCCTCGCCGACCAGCCTGCCGGCGCCGGGCACCGTGAAGTCGCGGCGGACGCCGTCGGCGCGCTCGACGGCCGGCGCGGAGCCGCGGCGGAGCAGGGCGCCGTCGAGGTAGAGCGGGGCGCCCGCCGAGGCGCCACCCGGCAGCGCGTGGACGCGACCCTCGAGCCCGGGCGAGCCCGCGGACCCGACAGGCTCCAGCCGCGGGCCCAGGCGGACGGCCGGTCCGTCCAGCGGCGACGTCAGCACCGCCGCGCCGCCCTCCAGCGTCACGCCGGCGGCGAGGACGTCGCCGTCCCTCACCAGCACGGCGGTGCCCGGCTCGAGCGCGGCGAGGCGCTCATCGACCTCCGGCGCGCCGCCGAACGGCAGGCGCGCCCCCGCGGCGCGGGCGTCGGCCACCGGCAACGCCGCCACCGTCGCGCGCACCCAGTTCGAGACGTTGGCCATGCGCCCGCGCGCCAGCGGCAGGCCGAGGAGCAGCGCCGCGGGGTACATGAGCGCCAGCAGGACGGCCACGACCCCGACGACGGGCCCGGCGCGCCTCAGCCACGACGCCAGGGACGGCATCGTCAGAAGCCCACCGTCTTCTGCGCCAGCGGCGGCTTGGGTCCGCTGCCCGCGCCGTGCTCCACGCCGCGCAGGGCCTCGCGCACCTGCGTCGTGAGCTCGAAGAACCGCGGCGTCTCGCGCGTCTCCGGCGTGCGCGGGTAGGGCAGGTCGACCTCGATGACCTCCCTGATCCGCCCCGGACGCGCCGTCATGACGACGATGCGCGTGGAGAGGAACACGGCCTCGGCGATCGAGTGGGTGACGAACAGGACCGTCTTCCTCGTCTCCTGCCACAGGCGCAGGAGCTCGAGGTTCATGGCCTCGCGCGTGATCTCGTCGAGGGCGCCGAACGGCTCGTCCATGAGGAGCAGCTTGGGGTCGAAGGCCAGCGCGCGGGCGATCGAGACGCGCTGCTGCATGCCGCCAGAGAGCTGCCACGGGTAGGAGCGCTCGAAGCGCTCGAGGCCCACCATCCTCAGCAGCTCGCGCGCCCGCTCGCGGCGCTCGGCCCTCTCGAAGCCCATGATCTCGAGGGGCAGCGTCACGTTCGCCAGCACCGTGCGCCACTCGTAGAGGACCGGCGCCTGGAATACGTAGCCGTACTCGCGGTCCTCCCGCGCCTGCCTGGGCGTCTTGCCGGCCACGTCGATCGTGCCCGACGTGGGCTCGGTGAGGTCGGCGATGAGGCGCATCAGCGTCGTCTTGCCGCAGCCAGACGGGCCGATCAGCGAGACGAAGTCGCCGTGGCGCACCTCGAGGTCGGCGTCCTGCAGCGCGACGGCCTCGCCCTTGCCGACGCCGAAGACCTTGCTCACGCCCCTGACCGCTATGACGGTCGGGCGCTCGTCCCTGCCCCCCGCGGCGACGCGCTCAGCCACGGAGCGGCTTGCGCCTGAGGAGCCTGCCGCGGCCGGGGTCGCCGACGAACTCGCCGTCGCGCACCGCCACCTCCCCGCGCACCGTCACGACGCTGGGCCGCCCGTCGATCTCCATGCCCTCGAACGCGCTGTAGTCGACGTTCATCTTGTGCGTCTGCGCGCTGATCACCCCGCGGTACGAGGGGTCGTAGACGACGAGGTCGGCGTCGGCGCCGACGGCGATCGTGCCCTTCCGCGGGTAGAGGCCGAAGAGCCTGGCGGCGTTCGTCGAGGCGACCTCCACGAACCGCTCCAGCGAGAGCTCGCCGCGGCTGACGCCGTAGGTGTAGAGGAGGTTCACGCGGTCCTCGATCGCGGGCATGCCGTTGGGGATCTTCGTGAACGCGTCCCTGCCCAGCGCCTTCTGCTCGACGTCGAAGGGGGCGTGGTCGGTGCCGACGGTGTCGACGAGCCCGCGCGCCAGGCCGCGCCACAGCGCCCGCTGGTCGTCCTTGGTGCGCAGCGGCGGGCTCATCACGTACTTCGCCCCCTCGAAGTCCGGCCTCTCGGCGTAGCTCTTGTCGAGCATCAGGTGCGGGATCACGACCTCGACGCTGAGGTCGACGCCGCGCAGCTTGGCCTCCACGGCCGCGCGCAGCGCCTTCTCGTTCGAGAGGTGCACGACGTAGCCCTTCGCACCGGTGACCTCGAGGAACGTCGCGAACTTCGCCGTGCCGGCCTCCTCCACCAGGTCGGGCCGGCTCGGCTCGTGCCACTCCGGCCCGGTCTTCCCCTGCGCCAGCAGCGTCTCCTGCATCGCGGCGATCACGCCCGAGTTCTCGCAGTGCGCCGTGACGACCACGCCGAGCTCCTTGGCCAGCCGCAGCGTGGCGTAGAGCTCCTCGTCGGTCACGCCGAAGAAACCGGCGTAGGCGAGGAACACCTTGAACGAGGTCATGCCGTCGGCCACGATGTCGCGCAGCACGCCCTCCGTCTCGTCGTCGAAGCGCGTGACGCCGATGTGGAAGGTGTAGTCGCAGGCCGAGTTGCCCTCGGCCAGGCGCCGCCAGTGGGCGTAGCCCTCGCGGAGGTCCTCGTGCCGGTTGGGGGCGAGCATCTCGATGTAGGTGGTCGTGCCGCCCACCAGCGCGGCCTGCGAGCCGGTGGCGTGCGTGTCCTTCGTGGCCGTGCCCATGAACGGCAGGTAGATGTGGACGTGCGGGTCGATGAAGCCGGGGAAGACGTACTGGCCCGTGGCGTCTATCACCTCGGCGCCGGCCGGCGCGCTCAGGTCGCGCCCTATCGCCGCGATCGTGTCGCCCTCGCAGTAGACGTCGGCCCGCTGGCGACCGCCGGCCGTCACGACCTCCCCGTTCTTGATCAGTAGGCTCATGAGCTCCCTAACACCCTCTCCCGGGCCCCCGCCTCTCGCGGCGCCCCATCAGTGGATGTCTATGCCGACCTCGGCGCGGTAGGCGTTCATCGCCTCCCAGTCGGTGGTGACGGCCGGGCGCGTGCGCACCAGGTCGTTCCACGTCACGCTGGGACGCTCGGGCGGCACCTCGACCATGGTGATGCAGCCCTCGACGGGGCACACCAGGCTGCACAGGTCGCAGCCCACGCAGTCCTCCTCGCGCACCCGCGGCTGCGGACGCTGCCCGTCCGGGCCGACGCCGGCCTTGAGGCTCGCCCTGTCGCCCGCGAGCGCCGCCGGGTCGATGCGCACGCCGTCGACCGTGAGGTCGATGCACTGGTGCGCGCCCTCGTCGCAGGCGACGTAGCAGAGGTTGCACTGGATGCACTTGTCCTCGTCGATGCGGGCGACCGTCTTGTACGAGAGGTCGAGGTCGCCGAAGTCGGAGACGCGGTGCGTGGCCGCGCCGACCACCTCGGAGACGCTCGCTACGCCCCTGGAGTCGAGCCAGTTCGAGAGGCCGTCGACGAGCTCCTCGACGATCCTGAAGCCGTAGTGCATGACGGCCGTGCACACCTGCACGGTCGTGGCTCCCAGCAGGAGGAACTCGGCGGCGTCGCGCCAGGTCTGCACGCCGCCCATGCCGGAGATGGGGACGCCGGACGCCCGCACCTCCTCGTCGATCGCGACCTGCGAGAGCATGTGCAGGGCGATGGGCTTCACGGCCGGGCCGGCGTAGCCGCCGTGCCCGCCCTTGCCGCCGATGTTCGGCCGCAGCTCGAACGTGTCGAGGTCCACGCCGACGATCGAGTTGATCGTGTTGATGAGCGACAGGCCGTTCGCGCGTCCGGCGACGGCGGCCCGTGCCGGCTTGGTGATGTCGGTGACGTTGGGCGTGAGCTTCACGATCACCGGGATGCTGGCGGCGTCGGTCACCCAGCTCGTGATCAGCGAGCAGTACTCGGGCACCTGGCCCACGGCGGCACCCATGCCGCGCTCCGACATGCCGTGCGGGCAGCCGTAGTTCAGCTCGATGGCGTCGGCGCCCGTGTCCTCGATCCTCATGACGATGTCGCGCCACGCCTCGGGGGTCGAGGAGACCATCGCCGAGACCACGACGGCGCGGTCGGGCCAGAGCCTCTTGACCTCGGCGATCTCCCTGAGGTTGACCGCGAGCGGCCTGTCCGAGATCAGCTCGACGTTGTTGATCGCCAGGAGCTTCTGCCCGCCCATCTCGAAGGCCCCGTACCGGTTGCAGACGTTGAGGACGGGGTCGCCTATCGTCTTCCAGACGGCGCCGCCCCAGCCGTACTCGAACGCCTTGTTGATCTGGTACGCGGTGTTCGTGGGCGGCGCGGAGGCGAGCCAGAAGGGGTTGGGCGACCTCACGCCCGCGAAGACGGTGGTCAGGTCAGCCACTGGCGCCTCCTACGGCCGCCGGCGCGGGAGGCTGCGTGAGTATCGGCCGGCCCGTGGGCACCCCGCGCGCCGGGGCGGGCACCTCTACGCCCAGCTGGCGCGCGATGGCCAGGGCGGCCAGCTTGCCGTCCTGCGCCGCCGTCACGGTGAGCGCGTGCCCGTGGAGGCGCGCGCAGTCGCCGGCGGCGAAGACCTTGGGGTTGCTGGTGCGCTTCTCGGCGTCGGTCTTCACGTAGCCGCGCTCCACCTCCACGCCGAACGCCTCCAGCAGGGCGAGGTGCTTCTCCTGGCCGATCGCGAGGATCACCTGGTCGGCCGGCAGCACGAAATCGCTGCCCGGCACTGGCTCCGGCCGGCGCCTCCCGCCCTCGTCGGGCTCGCCCAGCGCCATGCGCACGCACCTGACGCCGACCACCCTGCCGCCCTCGCCCAGGACCTCGACGGGCTGCGTGAGGAGCCTGATGTCCACGCCCTCGTTGCGGACGAACGCGACCTCGTGGTCGTAGGCGGGCATCTCCTCGCGTCCCCGGCGGTAGACCATCGTCACGCGCTCGGCGCCGAGCCGGCGCGCGATCGTGGCGGCGTCGACGGCGGTGTTCCCCGCCCCGACGACGATGACCTCGCGGCCGACGGGCACCTCGTAGAGGCGCTCCAGCCCGTCCTTCTCGGCCATCTTCGTGGCGGCGATGAAGTCGAGGGCGTCCACGACGCCCCGCAGGTCCTCGCCCGGCACGCCCAGCCGCGGGACCCTGCCTGTCCCGGCCGCGATGACGACGGCGTCGTACTCGGCCAGGAGCCGCTGCGGGTCGACGTCCTTCCCGACCTCCACTCCGGTGTGCACCTGCACGCCCAGCCGCTTGACGAACTCGACCTCCTCGAGCGACACCGCCACGGGCTCGCGCATGACGACGATGCCGTAGGTCGAGAGGCCGCCCGGGAGCTCCTCCTTCTCGAACACGTGCGCCTCGACGCCGAGCTTCGCGAGCTCGCCGGCGCAGGTGAGGCCGGCGGGACCGGACCCCACGACGGCCACGCGCCGGCCCGTGGGCGGCGCGGGCTGGAACGGCATCGCGCCGGCCTCGAACAGGTGGTCGGTGGCGTAGCGCTGCAGCCTGCCGATGGCGATGGGCCTGTGCTCGGCGCCGAGCACGCACGCCCCCACGCAGAGCTCGTCGACGGGGCAGACGCGCCCGCAGGTGTGGCCCATGAGGTTCGACTCGAGGATCGTCCTCGCCGCCCCCAGGACGTTCCCCGTGGCGATCTTCCTGATGAACGTCGGGACGTCGATGTCGGTCGGGCACGCCTTGATGCACGGGGCGTCGAAGCAGTAGAGGCAGCGGCTCGCCTCGACGTACGCCTCGTTGTCGGTGAAGCGCGGGTACGTCTCGGTGAACGCCGCCTGTAGCTGCTCCAGCGGGAGCGGGGAGCGGTCCATGCTCAGAAGGTCCGGCTCCACTGCTTGGGCCAGCGCTCGATGACGACCTTCGTCTGCGTGTAGAACTCGAACCCGTGGTGCGCCTGGGCGTGGAGGTCGCCGAAGAAGCTCTCGCCCCAGCCGCTGAAGGGGAAGAACGCCATGGGGGCCGCGACGCCCAGGTTCACGCCGATGTTGCCGGCGACGGCGTTGTGTCGGAAGTGCCGCGCCGCGGCGCCGGACGACGTGAAGATGCTGGCCTGGTTGCCGAAGCGCCTGTCGTTGACGATCTGGATGGCCTCGTCGAGGTCGCGGGCGTGCATCAGGGCGAGGACGGGCCCGAAGACCTCGGTCGCGGCGATCGTGCTGCGGGGGTCCACCTCGTCGAGCACCGTGGGGTGCACGAAGTAGCCGTCCCTGAAGCCGTCGACCTCCTTCTCGCGTCCGTCCACGACGGCGCGGGCGCCCTCCTTCAGCCCCTGGTCGATGAGCGACCTGATGCGGTCGCGCGACTCGGCGCTGATGACGGGGCCCATCTCGACGCCCTCCATGAGCCCGTAGCCCACCTTGCGCGAGGCCGCCGCCTGCGAGATGCGCTCGGTGAACTCGCCCCTCGCCTCTCCCACGGTGATGACGGCCGAGGTGGCGAGGCACCGCTGGCCGGCGCAGCCGAACGCCGAGTCGGCGAGGATGCGCGTCGACATCTCCATGTCGGCGTCGGGCAGCACGATGGCCGGGTTCTTCGCCCCGCCCTGGCACTGGGCGCGCTTGCCGCTCGCCGCGGCCCGCGCGTAGATGTACTTGGCCACCGGCGTGGAGCCGACGAACGAGATCGCCTTGACGTCGGGGTGGTCGAGGATCGCGTCGACCGTCTCCTTGCCGCCGTTGACGAGCCCGAGCACCCCGGGCGGGAACCCGGCCTCCTCGAACAGGCGGAACAGGAGCTGCGTGGTGACGGGGACCTTCTCGCTCGGCTTGAGCACGAAGCAGTTGCCCGCGGCGACCGCGTAGGGCATGAACCAGAGCGGGATCATGCCGGGGAAGTTGAACGGGGTGATGGCGGCGACCACGCCTAGGGGCTGCCTGAGCATGTGCTCGTCGATGCCCCTGGCGATGTCCTCGTTGTTGTGGCCCTGCAGGAGGATCGGCGCCCCGCAGGCGACCTCGACGTTCTCGATGCCGCGCTGCATCTCGGCGTACGACTCGGCGTAGGTCTTCCCCGCCTCGTTCGTGATCGTCTTGGCCAGCTCGTCGAGGTTCGCGGTGAGCAGGTCGCGCAGCTTGAACAGCGGCTTGATGCGGTCGACGACGGGCGTCTCGCGCCACTCGGGGAAGGCCTTCACAGCCGCCTTCACGGCGGCGTCCACCTCCTCGGCCGGGCTGAGGGGCACCAGCGCGATCGTCTCGGCCGTGGCCGGGTTCCGCACGGGGGCCTTGGCGCCCGCCTGCGACGGGGTCCACTTGCCTCCCACGTAGTTGAGTAGGACCTCTGCCTGAGCTTCGATCATGCCTCTCGCTCCGTCTCCAGGTGTGGGTGTCCCTGTGGCTTGCCCATCAGGAAGCCGCAACCGCTTGAGGGTTCCGCCATTCTATGCCCGTCGCGCCGCGCTAGCCACAGCCCGTGGGCGAGGACGGGGCGCCAGGCGGAGCGGCGCCCGCGCCCCGGCCGGCCGCCGACGCCCGGGCGCCGGTGCGGGCGCGGCTCCGTCGGCCGCGCGGCGGGCGAGGGACGTCCGCGCGCCACGGGCCGGCCCGAGGTCGCTCAGCCGCTGCCCCTGCGGCTCGTGTAGCATGGCTCCCCACATCCTGTGCGGAGGTCGTCCATGGAGCAGGTCCTGGAACGCGCCAGCGACCGATACGTCTTCGACATGGGGGGTTACTCGCGTCCCGTGCGCACCGTCTCGCCGGAGGCGCAGCTGTGGTTCGACCGCGGCCTGGCCTGGTGCTACGGGTTCAACCACGACGAGGCGATCCGCTGCTTCGAGCGCGCCGCCCGCGCCGACCCGGACTGCGCCATGGCCCACTGGGGCATCGCCTACGCCGCCGGCTGCAACTACAACAAGCCTTGGGAGGCGTTCCTCGAGGGCGAGCGCGCCGCGGCGCTCGGCCTGGCGTACGACGCCGCCCACGCCGCGCAGGCGGCGGTCGACCGCGCGGGCGAGGACGCCTGGCCGGCGGAGAGGGCGCTCATCGGGGCGCTGCCGGCGCGCTACCCGGCGCGCGAGGCGCCGGAGGGCACGCCCTTCCAGGCCTGGAACGACGGCTACGCGGCCGCGATGCGCCAGGTCTACGCCCGCTTCCCCGACGACCCCGACGTGGCGGCGCTCTTCGCCGAGGCCCTCATCAACAGGACCCCGTGGCAGCTCTGGGACCTGCCCACCGGCACGCCGCGGGAGGGCGCCGACACCCTGGAGGCGCAGGCCGTGCTCGAGCGGGCCATCGCCGCGCGGGAGTCGGCGGGCGAGGCGCCCCACCCGGGCCAGCTCCACGCCTACCTGCACACGATGGAGATGTCGCCCACGCCGGAGCGGGCGCTGCGCGCCGCCGACGCGCTGCGCGACCTCGTGCCCGACGCCGGCCACCTGCGCCACATGGCCTCGCACATCGACGTCCTGTGCGGCCACTACCACGCTTCGCTCGTGGCCAACGAGCGGGCGATAGAGGCCGACGACAGGTACTTCGCGGCGACCGGCGAGAAGGGCTTCTACACGCTCTACCGCTGCCACGACATCCACTTCAAGATCTACTCGGCGATGTTCCTCGGCCAGCTCCGCCCGGCCCTCGAGGGCGCGAGGCAGCTCAGGGAGGCTCTGCCGGAGAGCGTGCTGAGGATCGAGACGCCGCCGATGGCCGACTGGACCGAGGGCTTCCTCGGCATGGGCGTCCACGCGCTGGTGCGGTTCGGCCGCTGGCAGGACCTCCTCGCGCTGCCGCTGCCCGCAGACCCGGAGCTCTACTGCGTGACGACGGCGATGACCCGCTACGGGCGCGGCATCGCCTACGCCTCGCTGGGCGATGTGGAGGCGGCCGAGGCCGAGCAGCGCGCGTTCCGGGAGGCCGTGGAGCGCGTGCCGGAGAGCCGCACGGTGTTCAACAACACCTGCCGGGCCATCCTGGGCGTGGCCGAGGCGATGCTCGACGGCGAGCTGACCTACCGCAGGGGGGACCACGACGCGGCGTTCGCCAAGCTGCGCCGCGCCGCCGAGCTGTCGGACGGCCTCACCTACGACGAGCCCTGGGGCTGGATGCAGCCGGTGCGCCACGCGCTGGGCGCGCTGCTGCTCGAGCAGGGGCGCGTCGAGGAGGCCCTGGAGGCGTACCGCGACGACCTCGGCCTCTCGGGCCGCCTGCCGCGCGCCCACCAGCACCCCGACAACGTCTGGGCCCTCGCCGGCCTCGTCGAGTGCCTGGAGCGGCTGGGCCGCGGCGACGAGGCCGCGCCGTTCCGCCAGCGGCTGGCGCTGGCGCGGGCGCGCGCCGACGTCGAGGTCGCGACCTCGTGCTTCTGCCGCCTCGACACGCGCGGGGCCCCGGTCGCCGACGGCGCCCACGCGCACCGCGACCACGGAGCCCATGGCGGGCACGTCGTCGGCGACGGGGGCACAGGAGAGAGCTGCCACTAGCCCGACCCCAAACCGCGCCGTGCGCCGCCGGGGCGCGCCGCGACCGCCCGACGCGCCCCCGCCGCGAGGCCGCCCGCGTGGGCCGCCCCTCGCGCCCCCTTTGTAGCCACGCGGGGCCTCTCTTACACATCACGGGGGCGCGTCGGTGTCATGGTGACGCATGCCGTCTCGCAACGACGCCACGGACCCGGCGCGGGGCGCGGGGACGCCGGGCGGGGGCAGCGCCTTCGCCACCCTCGCCGTGAAGGCCGGCAACCGCTCCGACCCCGCCACGGGGGCCCACGGCACGCCCGTCTACCAGACGACCACGTTCCTGCTCGGGAGCGTGGCCCGCGGCGCCCGCCTCTTCGCGGGAGAGGAGCAGGGCGAGATCTACAGCCGGCTCGGCAACCCCACGGTCACGGCGGCCGAGGAGAAGCTGGCCGCGCTGGAGGGGGCGGAGGCCGCGGTGGCGTTCGCCTCCGGCATGGGGGCGATCGCCGCCACCTTCGTGTCCCTGCTCAGGCAGGGCGACGAGGTGCTCTACCTCGGACCGCTCTACGGCGGCACCCACGCGCTCCTGCACGACCTGCTGGCGCGCTTCGGCATCGTCGCCAGGTCCGTCGGCGAGGACGAGCTGGAGGCGGCGGTCACGCCGCGCACGCGCCTGGTCTACGCCGAGACGCCCACCAACCCCACCCTGGCCGTCCACGACCTGCGCCGCGTGGCCGACGTGGCGCGCCGGCACGGCCTCCTGAGCATGGTCGACAACACCTTCTCCACGCCCTACCTCACGCGGCCGCTGGAGCTGGGCATCGACCTCGTGGCGCACTCGGCCACCAAGTACCTCTCGGGCCACGGCGACGTGCTGGGCGGCTTCGTCGCCGGGTCGGCCGAGCTCCTCGAGCCCGTCAGGCTGGAGGGACTGCGCCACTTCGGCGCCGCCCTCGACCCGCACGCGGCGTTCCTCGTGCTGCGCGGCATGCGCACCCTGCACCTGCGCATGGAGGCGCACTGCCGCAACGCCAGGGCCGTCGCCGAGGCGCTGCGGGACGCGCCCGGCGTGGCGCGCGTGCACTACCCGGGACTGCCCAGCCACCCGGGCCACGACGTCGCCGCGGCGCAGATGCGCGACTTCGGCGGGATGGTGTCGGTCGAGCTGCGCGGCGGCCTGCCCGCGGCCGAGGCCTTCCTCGGGGCGCTGCGGGTGATCGACCACGCGGTCTCGCTCGGCGACGTCTGCTCGCTGGCCTGCGTGCCGGCGGCGTCCACCCACCAGGTGGTACCCGCCGACGAGCTCGCGCGCGCGGGGATCGCGCCCGGGCTGGTGCGCATCTCCGTGGGCGTGGAGGACCGCGCCGACCTCGTCGCCGACGTGAGGCGGGCGGCCGAGGCGGCCGCCCGCGTCTCCGCCGCCGAGGCCTAGGCCCCGGCGCGGGCCGCCGCGAGACCGACCCGCCGGCCGGAGCGTCCTGGCCGCGGCCTCAGGGCCGGCTCGTGCCCGTCGGTGCCCTCAGGCCGACTCGTCGGTCGGCCCCGTGCCGCCGGTCGTGGCGGTGCCGACCTCCGCGCCGCCGGCGTCCGGGCCCGTGTCGACCCTGTCGACGGCGATCGTCAGGTTCGCCGCCAGGGCGGCGATCGCGCCGATCGCGGCCCACACCGGCAGCAGCACCGTGCCGATGACGCCGAGCGTCAGCGGGATCTCGATGAGGGTGCGGCCCTCGTCGTTCTTGATCGTGATGCGGCGGACGTTGCCCTCGTGGACGAGCTCCTTGACCTTGGCCAGGACGCGCTCGCCGGACACGCGGAACTCCTCGGTGTAGTGCTTCCGGCGGTCGTCGGCGCCCATGGGATCGGACTGGTCGCTCATGTCGCTCCTCCCTGGCCGGCCCGCGGCCGACCGTGTCGAGCACAGGCTAGGGCCGGGGCGTGAGGCCGGACATCAGTCCTTGGGATGAGTGGCTCACCTCCGCCCGGACCACAGGGCCGACCTCCCGTCGGGCAGCGACACGCGGTCGACGAGGGCGTCGAGCTCCCGGCGCGCGGCGTCGGCCCGCTCGCCGCCGGTGGTGACGACGCGGGAGACGAACTCGAAGCAGTCCCCGCGGAACGCGAGCCGGCGCAGGCTCAGCGTCTCGACCGCGTCGCCCGACGGCCGCGCCACGGTGCCGAACAGGGCCGCCGCGTGGTCGCGCGAGCCGCTGACGCTGGGGAGGTTGTCCTCGAACCCGGACGGCGGCTCGAGCACGCAGTCCGCCTCGCTCTCCAGGTCGTCCCGCAGCCTCACGCCGAGGCCCGCCGCCTCCGCCCCGTTGACGGCGGAGGCGTAGAGGCAGTAGTCGAAGACCTGGGGGCAGGCGTCTGACGCGGCGTCGTCAGGGGGGCCGTCCTCGCCGTCGACCAGGCCGTAGCCCTGCGGCAGGGGCATGACGACGTGCGCGGCGCCCAGCTCCACGCTCTGGGCCTCACCGGCCACGGGCGCGGGCGAGCCCGGCGACGACGCGTCGCCGGCTCCCGCCGGCCGACCGCCGGCCGGCACCGGTCCGCCTCCCCGCTCCCGTGTACCGGCCACGACGTTCGCGGCCTCCATGGACCCCGCGCGCTCTCTCCTCCCCCGCTGCCAGGGACCCATGACCAGGGCGCCCAACAGCAGGATGACGCAGACCACGAGCACGACACCGCCCCGACCCATGAGGGGAGTATCGGCCCGCAACATGCGACGCGCGTAACTGGAAGGTTAAAGGCGTGGCGCGTCAGTTCGGCGGGCGCATGTAGCGGCGCAGGCGCTGCGCCATCACGGACATCACGTGTAGGCCGAAGGTGGGGGAGCGCCGGATGAGGTGCTTGAACCACTCCTCGTCGATGGGCTCGACCCGGGCGTCGGTGCGGGCCACGGCGTCGGCGCTGCGGGGCGCGCTGTCGACGATGGCCATCTCGCCGAAGACGCTGCCGGGGCCCAGCTCCTCGATGGTCCTGCCGTCCAGCATGATGTCGACGGTGCCATCGAGCAGCACGTACATCTCGCTCGCCGCGTCGCCGGCGTTGAAGATCACGTCGCCGGCGGCGTACCCGCGGGCGTTGGGCGAGTCCTTGAAGATCGCCAGCACGTCCATGCCTGGTCCCACCTCCTCCGGTGACGCCCAGCATGCCACAGGGTGTAACCTCGCGGCGCGACAGGGAGGGGACGTGGCGGAGGGCGGCGGCGTGAGGCACCAAGGCGGGTCTGCGAGCGGCGAGGGCGGCGCCGGGGAGGCGCGAGGCGACGGGCGGCGCCCGGGGGGACCCGCGGCCGGCCTGTCCGTTCGCCCGCTCACGCCCGACGACGCCGAGGCGTACCGCGACCTGCGGCTCGAGGCGCTCGAGCTGGAGCCCACGGCGTTCGGCATGAGCGCCGAGGAGGAGCGGGCGCAGGGCGTGGAGCGCACGCGCGAGCGCCTGGCGGCCGGACCCGACGTCACGGTCCTCGGCGCGTTCCTCGGCGACAGGCTGGTCGGCACCGCGGGCATGAGGCGGGAGCCGAACCTCAAGGAGCGGCACAAGGCGTTCGTGTTCGGGGTCTACGTCACGCCGTCGGCGCGCGGCGCGGGCGTGGCCAGGGCGCTCATGGGCGAGCTCGTCGCCCTGGCTGGGCGCACCCCCGGCCTGCGCCGGCTGCGCCTGGCGGTGAACGCCGGCAACGCGGCGGCGCGGCGGCTCTACGAGGCGCTCGGCTTCGAGGCGTACGGCGTCGAGCCCGAGGCCCTCGTCGTCGACGGCGTGCCGCACGACGAGCTGTGGATGAGCCTCAGGCTCGGCTGAGCGACGGGCTCCGCACCGGGCCCGAAGGGGGCGCGCGCCGGGCGACGAGCGGCGAGCGCCGAGGTCTCGCGGCTCAGCCCGCTGGCTCGAGCGAGCCGCCCGAGTCCCCCGACCCGCTCTCGACGGCGAAGGAGATCTTCGTGTCGACGCGGTAGGCGGCGATGCGGTCGCCCTCGACGATCGCCTGCATCCCCTCGATGTAGATCGTCTTGATGTTGCGGACCGTCCGCGACGCCTCGCTGAGGGCCACCTGTACCGCGTCCTCGAAGCTCTTCTCGGACTGCGCCAGCACCTCTATGACCTTGACGACCGACATCTCGCACCTCCCGTGCCTTGGCGCGAAGGTAGCAGCGGGGCCTTAGCTCACGATTAGCCTCGGCCAGGGGGCGACCGCGCCGCCCGGGCCCCGACCTGAGGGGGGCGACGCCCCGGTCCCGCGGGCAGGCCGCCGTGGCCCGCCGGCGTCCTCGCCGCGTACGATGCGCGCGCTTGACGCCGAGCGCCCTATACCCCACCACGCTCCGCCTCGTGCGCTTCTCCCTGCCGGCGATGCTCGCCGGGATGATGGTGCCCCTGATGGGGCTCATCGATGTCGCCGTGCTCGGCAGGCTCGGCGACGCCGCCGTCATCGCCGCGGTGGGCGTGGCCGGCACGATCTTCACGACGATCGCCTGGTCGTTCAGCTTCCTGCGCTTCACGACGACGGGCCTGGTGTCGCAGGCCGCGGGGCGCGGCGACGAGGAGGGGGTGGTCGTGGAGGGCCTGCGGCCGCTCACGGCCGCGCTGGTCGGCGGGGCGGTCCTGCTGCTCCTGCGCGAGCCGCTCCTGGCGCTGGGCCTGGCGCTCGTGGGTCCCGAGCCCGACGTGGCCGCGCACGCCGGCGACTACTTCAGGCTGCGGATGCTCGGGGCGCCGCTGACGCTCTCCCTCTACGCTCTGCAGGCCTGGCTGATGGGCACGGGGCGCCCGCGGACGATGCTGGCGTCGCAGGCGTTCATGACGGCTCTGAACGCCTCCCTGAGCGCCTACCTGGTGCTGGTGCGCGGCCAGGGCGTGGCCGGCGCCGCGCTGGCCACCGTCGCCGCGGAGGCGGCCACCGTCGCGCTCGTCGTCGCCGTCGTGCTGCGGCGCGTGCCCCTGTCTCGCTGGCGCGCCGGTTGGCCGCGCGTGTTCGACGCCGCGGCCTGGCGCAGGCTCCTCTCGGCGAACACCGACCTCGTCGTGCGCACCGTGGTCCTCAGCCTCAGCCTGGCGCTCCTCAACGAGCGCGGCGCCCGCCTGGGCACCGAGGTCCTCGCCGCGAACCAGCTCCTGCTGCAGTCGTACCTGCTCGTCGCCACGCTCATCGACGGCGTGTCGCTCGGCGTGGAGGTCTACGCCGGACGCGCCGTGGGCGCGCGCGACCCGGCGGCGCTGCGGCACGTCGTGTCGCGCGGCGCCCGCATGGCGGTGCTGTGGGGCGCCGCCGTGGCGGCGCTCGTCGCCGCCGTGCCCGGCGCCTACCTGCCGCTCATGACCACGAACGCCCCGCTGGTCGAGCTGGCCCGCTCCTACTGGGGCTGGCAGGTCGCGCTGCCCCTGGTGGCCGTGTGGGCGTTCCTGTGGGACGGCGTCTACTTCGGCGCCGTGCGCACGCGGTCGCTGAGGAACTCGATGATCGCCTCCACGGCCGTGTACGCCGCCTGCTCCTTCGCCCTCGGGGCGCTCCTCGGCAACCACGGCCTGTGGCTGGCCCTGGCGGTCCAGCTCGTCGCGCGCGCCGCGACGCTCACCGCGGCCTGGCCGGCGCTCCTGCGCTCGGTCGCGGAGACAGCGCCCGTCGCGGCGGCCCCGGCGCCCGCCTCACCCACCTAGCGGCACGCCCGCCCTGGCTATCTCCATCGCTTCCCGCCGATGAAACGAGCGGGTTAGCATCGGCCATGCTCGACACGAACACGCTCAGCGCGCTCCTCGCCAAGGGGAGGGCGGCCGGAGCGGACTTCGCCGAGGTCTACGCCGAGAGGACCAGGCGGCGCGTGCTGCGGGTCGTCAACGGCGACGTCGAGGAGGCCACCAGCGTCGTGCAGCGCGGCGCCGGCGTGCGCCTCTTCTTCGGCCACGACGTCCTCTACGGCTACACGAACGACCTCTCCGACGCCGGCCTCACCGAGGTGCTCGACAGCCTCGTCGCCGTGAAGGGGGACGGCGTCGGTCGTCCGGACGCCGGCGGGCGTGGCGGCCTCGACCTGCGGCGCGCGAGCCGCGGCACCGACCTGCCCGGCCCGCGGGTGCCGCCGAGCGCCCACGACAAGCTCTGGCGCCTCGAGCGTCTGCGCGAGGCCGACGCCGGCGCGCGCATCGACCCCGCGATCAGGCAGGTAGAGGGCACGCTGGCCGAGGTCGAGCAGGACGTCCTCGTCGCGAACACCGACGGGGTGCTGGCCGAGGACCAGCGGACCCGCACCCGCCTGATCGTGCAGGCCATCGCCTCCGACGGCGTGGAGACCCAGACCGGCCACCACGGGCCCGGGCTCTCCGTGGGCCTCGAGCTCCTCGAGATGTACGACCCCGCCGCCGTGGGCCGGCGGGCGGCCGAGATGGCGCTGACGAACCTGCGCGCGCGCAAGGCGCCGGCCGGCACGATGCCCGTGGTCGTGGGCAACGCCTTCGGCGGCGTGATCTTCCACGAGGCGCTGGGGCACCTGCTCGAGACCACGTCGGTGGCTCGCAACGCCTCCGTGCTCGCCGGCCTGCTGGGGGAGCAGGTGGCCAGCCCCGTCGTCACCTACGTCGACGACGGCACGATCCCGCACGCCTGGGGCTCCACGCGCATCGACGACGAGGGCTCGCCCACCGAGCGCACGGTGCTCATCGAGAAGGGCGTGCTGAGGAGCTACATGGTCGACCGCTGGGGCGGCCTCGTCACCGGCTACCGCCCTACGGGCTCGGGGCGCAGGCAGGACTACACGTTCGCCCCCACCTCGCGCATGCGCAACACGTTCGTCGTCAACGGCGACACGCCCAAGGAGAGGCTGTTCGAGGGCATCGAGTTCGGCCTCTACGCGAAGGTCATGGGCGGCGGGCAGGTCCGCCCCGGCTCCGGCGAGTACAACTTCGCCGTCAGGGAGGGCTACCTGATCCGCGACGGCCAGGTCGCCGAGCCGGTGCGAGGCGCGATGCTGCTGGGTAAGGGTCCCGACACGATCAAGAAGGTCGTCGCGGTGTCGGACGACCAGGCCAACGAGCCCGGCATGTGCGGGTCGAAGTCCGGCTCCATCCCCACCGAGGTGGGCCAGCCGCACATCCTCGTGAGCGAGATCGTCGTGGGAGGCGAGGCATGACGTTCGACGAGGCCAAGCGCTGGCTGCTAGACGAGGCTCGTCGCCTGGTCGTCGACCTCGAGGTGCTCGGCAGCCTCCAACGCGAGCTGAGGATCAACGCCCAGGACGGCAAGGCCGGCGAGACGACGGTGTCGACCCGCGGCGGCGTGGGGCTGCGCGTCGTCACCGGCGGACGCGTCGGCTACGCGTCCACCGAGGACCTCGCCGAGGAGTCGCTCGCCTGGGCGCTCTCCGAGGCCATCGAGAACGCCTCGCTGCAGAAGGGGAGCGGCGCGGCGCTCCCCGCGGGCGAGGCGCTGGGCCGGCACGACCTCCTCGACGAGGGCCTCTCCGGCTCGGTGGCGGAGAAGCGCGACATGGCCCTGAGCCTCGAGGCGAGCCTGCGCCGGGACGAGCGCGTCCAGGCCGTGCAGTACGCGCTCTACGCCGAGTCGCAGGGCGAGACCGTGATCGGCTCCACCAGGGGCGTCGACGGCTCGTACCGCGACGGCGGCGCGATGATGGTCTCCAGCGTCGTGATGCGCGAGGGCGCCAGCGTCAAGCAGGGCTTCGAGCAGGAGGCCGCCAACGACTTCCACCAGCTCGACCCCGGCCGCACGGCGCTGCGCGCGATCGAGGGCCTCGGTCGCCTCCTCGGCGCGCGCCCGCTGACCACGGGCCGGCGGCGCGCCGTCTTCGAGCCGCGCGTCGTGGGCACGCTGCTGAGGCTGCTCGTCTACGCCCTGTCGGGCAAGACGCTGGCCGAGGGCAAGAGCGCGCTGGCCGGCAAGCTCGGCCAGAGGATCGCAGCCGACCTCCTGACGATCGTCGACGACCCCACGCTGCCCGGCGGCCTGGCCAGCCGGCCGTTCGACAGCGAGGGCACGCGCTCGCGCCGCACGGTGCTCGTGGAGCGCGGGGTGCTGCGATCGTTCCTCCACAACACGGACACGGCCGCCCGCACGGGGCAGGAGACGACGGGGCACGCGCACCGGAGCTACTCGGGCACCCTGGGCGTCGCCCCGACGAACCTGATCCTCGAGCCGGGGGCCGGCATCGCGCCGGGCGACGGCGTCCTCGTCACCGACCTCATGGGCGTCCACGCCGGCGCGAACCCCATCACCGGCGACGTCAGCGTGCAGGCCATGGGCCTCGAGACCGTCGGCGGCGAGACCTTCCCGGTGGACGACTTCGCGGTGTCGTTCAACCTCTTCGAGCTCCTGAGGCGCGTCGAGGAGGTCGGGGACGACAGCGAGACGAGGCCGCTGATGGGCGGCGGGGCGGTCGTCGTGCCGAGCATCGCCGTGCCCGACGTCAGCTTCGCCGGCAAGTGACGACCCGGACCTGACGCGCCGACGCGTCCGGCGGCGGTAGCCGTAGACTCTGCGCGTGCGGGGCTCGCACCCCGCCCGCGCGGGGGCGCCCGCGCGCCTGGAGGTGCACGTGAGGCATCACCTTCGTCGCTGGTTGGCCATGTCCGCGCGCGCTGCGCTCGCAGCCCTCGCCGCGACGCTCGGCTGGGCCGCGGCGCAGGACGTGGTGCGCGTCTACGCCGTCGTGAACGAGGACGACGCCAGGCTGCTGGCCGAGATGTTCGAGGCCGAGACGGGCATCCGCGTCGAGTACCTGCGCGCCTCCACGGGCGAGCTGGTCAGCCGGGTGCTGGCCGAGACCGCCAACCCGCAGGCCGACATCCTGCTCGGCGGGCCGAGCAGCCAGTACATCGCGCTGGCCGAGGCCGGCGCGCTGGCGGCCTACCGCTCGCCGCTGGCCGAGGGCCTCGCGCCGCAGGAGGCCGACCCCGAGGGCTACTGGACGGGCTTCTACCTGACGGCCCTGGGGATAGGCGTCAACGAGGAGCGCTACCGCGAGCTGTTCGGCGACAAGCCCCTGCCGGCGACTTGGGACGACCTGCTCGACCCCGAGTACGACGGCGAGATCGTGCTCACCGACCCGACGGCCTCCTCCACCGCCTACCTCTTCGTGCAGAACCAGCTCCAGCGCCTCGGCTGGGACGAGGGCTGGGCCTACCTCGAGGAGCTCGCGCCCCTCGTCGGCCAGTTCCCGCCCTCCGGCGGCGCGCCGCCGCAGCTCGTCGGCGCCGGCGAGTACGCGATCGGGGTGGCGTACGTCCACGCCCTGGCGCGCTACCGCGCCGACGGCTTCCCGATCACGGCCATCGTGCCGCCCGACACGGTCGGCGAGGTGGGGGCCCTCGCGGTCATCGCCAACAGCCCCAACCCCGAGGGCGCGAGGCGGTTCGTCGACTTCGTGCTCTCGGCCGAGGCGCAGACGGCGTTCGCCGCGCAGTCGTTCACCACGCCCCTCAACCCCGACGCCGAGGCGGCCGAGGGCGCGCCGCCGCGCAACAGCTTCGACATGATCGACTACGACGCCGAGCTGGCCGGGGAGCAGCGCGACGAGGTGCTGCTCCGCTGGCAGCAGGTCGTGGATTGACAGAGGCGGCGGCGGCGAGCGCCGCTGACCTGCGGCGCGGCGGACCGAAGCGCTGGCTCGGGCGCGCCTGGCAGGACCCGGTACTGGCGCTCGGCCACGCGGCCGTGGCGCTGTTCCTCCTCGGCTTCGTCGTGGCGCCGCTGGTCGCCGTGGCGTTCGCGCCGGGGCTCGCGGACTGGGCGCGGGTGGCCTCGACCCCGCGCTGGCGCGACGCCGGTCTCAACACCCTGCTGCTCGTCGGGCTCTCGACGACGTCGTCGCTGGTCCTCGGCACCCTCTACGCCTACGCCGTCACGCGGGCCAGGGTGCCGCTGCGTCGCCTCTTCGAGGTCGCGCCGCTGGTGCTGCTGGTGACGCCCTCGTTCGTGTCCGGCCTGGCCTTCATACTGCTGGTCGGCCGCCGCGGGCTCATCACCTACCACCTGCTGGGCCTCGAGACGTCGGTCTACGGCTGGCACGGCGTGTGGCTGGCGCAGACGCTGTCGTTCTTCCCCGTCGCCTACCTCGTGCTGCGCGGCGTGTTCCTGGCCCACGACGCCGCCCTCGAGCAGGCGGCGCGGGGCCTCGGCGCGAGCCGCTGGCGCGTGATCTCGACCGTGACGCTGCCGCTGGCCACGCCCGGCCTGCTGGCCGCCGGCCTCTTCATCGCGATCGGCGTGCTCGGCGACTTCGGCAACCCGATGCTCGTCGGCGGGCGCTTCCGCGTCCTCGCCACCGAGGTCTACACCGAGCTCACCGGCTGGGCCAGCGTGGGCACCAGCGCGGCCCTCGGCCTGGTCTTGCTCGTCCCCGCCGTCCTCCTCTTCGTCGCCCAGCAGCGGGTGCAGCACGCCACCGCCGGACGCTTCACGACGGTCGGCGGCCGCGGCTCGGGCCTGCCGACGCCGCTCCCGCCCGCGGCGCTGAGGTGGGCGCTGTTCGCCCTCTGCGCGCTCGTGGCGCTGTTCGTCGCCGCCTCCCAGGGCGTGGTCGTGGCCGGCTCGCTGACGCGCCTGTGGGGCGTGGACCACGCGTTCACCGCCGAGCACTACCAGTACGTGCTCACGCGCTCGCGCCCGCTGGTGAACTCGGTGAGGCTGGCGGCGACGGCGGCCCTGCTGTGCGCGGCCGTGTCGTCCGTGACCGCCTACCTGGTGCTGCGCACGCGCGTGCCTCTCAGGCGCGGGCTCGACCTCGCTACCCTGCTGCCGGCGGCGGTGCCCGGCACGCTGATGGGCGTGGCGTACGTGCTGGTGTTCAACCGCCCCCCGCTGCAGCTCACCGGCACCGCGGCGCTCATCGCCATCGCGATGGCCGCGTCGTACCTGCCGGTGGGCTACCGCATCTGCGCCGCTGCGCTGCAGCAGCTCCGCGCCAGCCTCGACGAGAGCGCGGCGAACCTCGGCGCCAGCCGCGCCAGGGCGTTCCTCACCGTGACCGTCCCGCTGACCTGGCCAGCGGTCGCGGCCGCCTTCGCCTACACCTTCGTGCAGGCCGTGGGCACGCTCAGCACGGTGATCTTCCTCGTGTCCTTCGACACGCCGCTGGCCTCCGTGGACATCCTCAACCTCGCCGCCCAGGGCAAGTGGGGACGCGCCTGCGCGCTGGCGACGGCCCTGCTCGTCGTCACGCTGGCCGCCCTGGGCCTCGCCTACGCGCTCACGGGGGGCCGCCTGCGCCCGCTCGAGGCGGCTGCGGGCCCGGTGCGGTCATGACCGTAGGGGGCGCAACGACCGCGGTGGCGGGCGGGCGCAGCGGCGCGCCGCCCAGCGCCGCGGGCCGCGTGTCCCTGCGCGGGCTGACCAAGCGCTTCGGGGGCGTCACGGTGGTGGACGGCCTCGACCTCGAGGTCGAGCCGGGCAGCTTCACGACCCTCCTCGGCCCTTCGGGCTGCGGCAAGACGACCGTGCTGCGCATGGTCGCGGGCTTCGTCGAGCCCGACGCCGGCAGCGTGCTCGTGGGCGAACGCGACGTCACGCCGCTGCCGCCCGACAAGCGCGGCGTCGGCCTGGTGTTCCAGGACTACGCGCTGTTCCCCCACATGACCGTGCGGCGCAACGTGGAGTACGGCCTGCGCATGCGCCGCCTGCCCCGCGCCGAGCGCCTCGCGCGCGTCACCCGCGTGCTCGAGGCCCTCGACCTCACGCCCCTGGCCGACCGGTACCCCGACCAGCTCTCGGGCGGCCAGCAGCAGCGCGTCGCCCTCGGGCGCGTGATGGCGTTGGAGCCGCAGGTGCTCCTCCTCGACGAGCCCCTCTCGAACCTCGACGCCCAGCTCCGCGTGCGCCTCCGCTCGGAGCTCAAGGAGCTGCAGCGGCGCCTGGGCGTCACGGCGATCTACGTGACGCACGACCAGGAGGAGGCCCTGTCGCTGTCCGACCGCGTCGTCGTCATGGAGGCCGGGAGGGTCCAGCAGGTCGGCGCGCCGGAGGACGTCTACGCGCTGCCGGCGAACCGCTTCGTCGCCCGCTTCGTGGGTCAGGCCAACCTCCTGCCCGTCACGTCGCAGGGGCCGGCCGGAGCGGGCCGCGTGCGGGCGCGCTGGCAGGGCGGCGAGGTCGTCCTGGCGCTGCCCGACGAACGCGAGCCGGCGCCGGGCACCGCTGGCGTCGCGGTCGTGAGGCCGGAACGGGTCGCCCTGGCCGCGACGAGCGGCGGGGGCGAGGCCGCGCTGCCCGGCGGGGGCGGCGCGCTCTCGCTGCGCGGGCGCGTCACGGGCGTCGCCTACTTCGGGGCGTACCGACGCTACACGGTGGCGTTGCCCGGCCTGGAGGAGCCGTGGCTGGCCGACGTGCACGACCTGGGCGGCCCGACCCTGCGGCCGAGCGACGAGGTGACGCTCACCGTGACCGGCGTCCCGTCCTGGGCGTGGTGACGAGGGCCCAAGCGGAGCGGCTGGCGGCCCGGTGAGGCCCGCCCCGGCGACCGCCGCCCCGCCGCGGGCCACGCGCCCGTAGCGGCCAGGGACCGGCGCTGCCCGCGCTCACGGCAGCACGGTCTTGACGATGGCGTCGTCGAGCTCCTCGTAGGCGTGCAGGTCGATGACCTCGTAGAGCTCGGCCCGCGTCTGCATGCGCGGCAGTAGGCTCTCGGCGGTGCCCTCGCGCGCCAGCACCTCGTAGAGCTCGGCCTGGGCCTTGTTCGCCACGCGTAGCGAAGACACCGGCCAGATCACGATCTTGAAGCCGAGGTCCTCGAACTCGTCGGCGGTGATCATCGGCGTGCGGCCGAACTCGGTCATGTTGGCCAGCAGCGGCACGCCCGGCAGGGCGCGGGCGAACTCGCGGAACGTCTCGCGCGAGGTGAGCGCCTCGGGGAAGATCACCTCGGCGCCGGCCTCCAGGTAGCGCTCGGCGCGGGCGATCGCGCCCGCGAGGCCCTCGCTGGCCGCGGCGTCGGTGCGGGCCACTACGACGATGTCGGTGCTGGCCTTGCGCGCGGCGGCGACCTTCAGGGCCATGTCCTCTGGGCTCACGAGCCGCTTGTCGTTGAGGTGCCCGCACTTCTTGGGCAGCACCTGGTCCTCGATGTGCACCGCGGCGGCGCCGGCGGCCTCGAAGACCCTGACCATGTTCATGACGTTGAGGGCCTCGCCGTAGCCGGTGTCGCCGTCCACGAGCACGGGCAGGCCCGCGCGCGCGACCTGCCTGACGAAGAAGGCGACGTCGTCTACGGTGATGATGCCGAGGTCGGGCAGGCCCATCGAGGCGCTCATCGCGCCGCCGGAGAGGTAGAGCGCCTCGAAGCCGGCGCGCTTGGCCTGCAGCGCGGCGATGCCGTTGTGCGCGCCGGGCAGCCGCAGGATCCCGGGCCGCGCCAGCAGCGCGCGGAAGCGGGCGCCGGGCCGCTCGGCCGGTTGGTCGGCGCCTACCAGGTACGGCATCGTTCCCCGCCGGCCGCGACCTGGCGGCTCACCGGCTGTCCAGGGGCACGACCCACCGGTCCTCCGGCCCCACGTAGTTCGCCGACGGCCTGATGATCGTGCCGCTCTGGCGCTGCTCGATGACGTGCGCGACCCAGCCGGCCGTGCGCGCGATCACGAACAACGGCGTGAACATCGCCGTGGGGATCCCCATCACCGAGTAGGCGACCGCCGAGTACCAGTCCAGGTTGGGGAACATGCGCTTGGCGTCCATCATCGTGGCCTCGATGCGCTCGGCGACCTCGAACGTGCGGGTGTCGCCGGCCTCCTCGGCGAGCTGCCTGGCCGCCTCCTTGATCACGTCGCTGCGGGGGTCGACGACCCGGTAGACGGGGTGGCCGAAGCCGATGATCACCTCGCGTCGCTCCAGGCGCGCGCGGATGTCGGCCTCGGCCTCGTCCGGCGTGGCGTAGCGCCGCTGGATCTCGTAGGCCGCCTCGTTCGCGCCGCCGTGCTTCGGACCGCGCAGCGCGCCGATGCCGCCGCACACGGCCGAGTAGACGTCGGACCCGGTGCCGGCGACGATGCGGCACGTGAAGGTGGAGGCGTTGAACTCGTGCTCGGCGTAGAGGACCAGCGAGAGGTGCATCGCCCGCACCCAGCTCGCCTTCGGCTCGCGGCCGTGCAGGAGCCTGAGGAAGTGGCCGCCGACCGTGTCGTCGTCCGTCTCCACGTCGATGAGCTCGCCCCGGTGGGACCAGGCGTGCCAGTACAGGAGCATCGAGCCCAGCGAGGCGATGAGGCGGTCGGCGATGTCCCTGGCGCCGGCGTCGTCGTGCGCCGGGCCCTCGGGCAGCGTGGCGCCCAGCGCCGAGACCCCGCTGCGCAGCACGTCCATGGGGTGGGCCGCGGCGGGGATCGCCTCCAGCACCGTCCGCACGGCGGCCGGCAGGGCGCGCAGGCGCCGCAGCTTCTCCTTGTAGGCGGTGAGCTGCGCCCTGTCGGGCAGATCGCCGTGGACCAGGAGGTGCGCCACCTCCTCGAACTCGCACTCGCGCGCCAGCTCGCGGACGTCGTAGCCGCGGTAGCGCAGCTCGTCGCCGCTGGCCCCCACGGAGGAGAGGGCCGTGTCGCCGGCGGGGACGCCGGATAGGGCGACCGACTTCTTGGGCTTCGCCTGCGCCGCAGGCGTGGCGTCGTGCGCCATCTGCTACCTCCCACCGGGCCGCGGAGGGCGGCCCGCCTAGCTCCGGGAGCTCCCCGCGCTCAGAAGATGCCCCGGGGCGCCTCGGGCCCGAGCTTGTCGGCGTCTACGACGACGTTGAGCTCGCCGACCTCGGCGGGCGCGAGCTCGCCTATGCGCTCCGTGAGCGCGAGGAACCTGTCCTGCTCGCTCTTCTCGACGATACCATCGGCCAGCGTCCGGAACTTCTCCACGTACTCTGCCCGCCCGAACGGCCTGGCGCCCAGGGGGTGGGCGTCGGCCACGGCGATCTCGTCCTCGATGACCGAGCCGTCGCGCAGCGTGATGACCACGCGCCCGCCGAACGCCTTCTCCCGCGGGTCGTGGGAGTGGTAGCGCCGCGTCCACTCGGGGTCCTCGACCGTGCTGACCTTCCGCCACAGGCGCACCGTGTCGGGTCGCCGCGCGCGCTCGGGCGCGTAGCTCCTCTCGTGGTGCCAGGCGCGGTCCTGGAGCGCGACCGCGAAGATGTACATGATCGAGTGGTCGAGGGTCTCGCGGCTGGCCTCGGGGTCGAACTTCTGCGGGTCGTTCGAGCCGGTGCCAATGACGTAGTGCGTGTGGTGGCTGGTGTGGATGACCACCGACTCGACGGCGTCGAAGTCGCTGATGCGCGCTCCCATGCGCCGGGCCAGGTCGATGAGCGCCTGGCTCTGGTACTCGGCCGAGTGCTCCTTCGTGTAGGTCTCGAGGATCGCGCGCTTGGGCTCGCCCGGCTCCGGCAGCGGCACGCGGTAGCGCGCCTCGGGGCCCGAGAGCAGCCAGGCGATCACGCCGTCCTCGCCCTCGTAGATCGGCGACGGGGCGCCCTCACCGCGCATCGCGCGGTCCACGGACTCGATGGCCATCTTGCCGGCGAACGCCGGGGCGAAGGCCTTCCAGCTCGAGATCTCGCCCTTGCGCGACTGGCGGGTGGTCGTGGTGACGTGCAGCGCCTGCTGGATCGCCTGGTAGACGGTCTCGGTGGGCAGGCCGAGGAGCGCGCCGATGCCCCCGGCGGCGGCCGGCCCCAGGTGGGCGATGTGGTCGATCTTGTGCTCGTGGAGGCAGATGCCCTTCACGAGCGCGACGTGCAGCTCGTAGGCCGCCGCGACGCCCCGCACCAGCGCCCGGCCGTCCAGGCCCTTGGCCTGCGCGACGGCGAGGACGGGCGGGATGTTGTCGCCGGGGTGCGAGTAGTCGGCGGCGAGGAACGTGTCGTGGAAGTCGAGCTCGCGCACCGCCACGCCGTTCGCCCAGGCGGCCCACTCCGCCGAGAAGCGTCGGGAGCTGGGCAGGCCGAACACCGCCGCGCCGGGCTCGCGCGGGTGCGCGACGGCCTGGGCCCGCGCGGCCCTCACCGGCCTGCGGGCGAGGCTGGCGACGGCCACGGCGGCGTTGTCGATCACCCTGTTGCCGATCATCTCGGCCACCTCGGGCTCGACGGGCACGGGGTCGGTGGCGACGGCGGCGAGCTTCCACGCCAGCTGCTCCTCGCGCGGCAGGCGCTCGGCCGAGCGGTACGTGCGGACCTCGTGGACCTTCATCAGGGCGGTTCCTCCCCGGCGCCGCGCGGCGCGCGGCGTCAGAGACGATACGACGGCGTGCTCTCGCCCGGGCGGTCCGCTCAGGACTCGCCGTAGTCGTCCTCGTCGGGGAAGGGCACGACGTCGGGGTCGCCGGTCTGGGCCAGCACGAGCGGGTCCACGGACACGACCTCGAGGAGCGCGTAGCAGTCCGGGCACTCGAGCGTGGCGCCGACGGCGAGGTCGTCGATGTCGACGAGCCCGCCGCACGCGGGGCATGTCGTCGCTACGGCGTCAGCCACCTTGCACCTCCCCGGGGGACCGCCGCCCCCACGACCACGCTAGCAGCCCCCGCTGAGGACCCTGTAGGGCGCACGTCCCGCGCCGCGCGCGCCTTGGGTGTAGGCTCCGCTAGCGCCGCCCCGGGCGGCTGGGGAGCCCACCTTCGATGACGTTGAGCCGCAGAGACCGCATCTACACCTTCGCCGGCATCCTCCTGGCGCTGTTCCTCGGCGCCATCGACCAGACGATCGTCGCGACGGCCCTGCCCCGCGTCGTCGAGGACCTGGGTGGACTCGAGCGCTACGCCTGGGTCTTCACCGCCTACCTCGTGGCCTCCACGGTCCTCGTGCCCATCTACGGCAAGCTCGCCGACATGTACAGCCGCAAGGTCATCACGCTCATGGCGGTGGGCGTGTTCCTCACGGGCTCGTTCCTGTGCGGGATCGCCGGCGAGTTCGGCCGCCTGCCCCTGCTCGGCGACGGGATGAACCAGCTCATCGTGTTCCGCGCGCTGCAGGGCCTGGGCGCGGCGGGGCTGTTCAGCATGGCTTTCATCGTCATCGCCGACCTCTTCCCGCCCGCCGAGCGCGGCCGGTACCAGGGCGTCGTCAGCGCCGTGTTCGGCATCGCCAGCGTGTTGGGGCCCCTGCTGGGCGGGTTCCTCACCGACCACGCCACGGGCTTCATCCCCGGCGTCGCCGGCTGGCGCTGGGTCTTCTACGTGAACCTGCCTTTCGGGGCGCTGGCCGTCTGGTTCATCGCCACGCGCATGCCGCCGCTCCCGCCGCGCGGTGAGCGCAGGCGCCTCGACGTGCTCGCTGTCGCCCTCCTGGTGGGCGGCCTGGTGCCCGTGGTCACGGCCCTCCAGCTCGACCGCAGCGACTACCCTTGGGGCTCCCCCGTGACGCTCGGCATGCTGGGCGGCGGCGTGACCCTGCTGGCCCTGTTCGTGTGGCGCTCGCTGGGCAGCGACAACCCCATCCTCGACCTGGGACTGTTCCGCAACCGCGTGTTCCGCTCCTCGGTCTCGGCGGTCTTGTTCCACGGCGCGGCGTTCCTCAGCATGGCCGCGTTCCTGCCGCTGTTCCTCGTGAACGTCCTGGGCGTCTCCGCCACCCGCTCCGGTCTGGCCCTCATACCGCTCTCGCTGGGGGTCGTCTTCGGCTCGCTGATAAGCGGCCAGGTCGTCTCGCGCATCGGCCGCTACCGCGCGATCATGCTGGTGGGCACGACGATCCTGGTGTGCGGGGTGTTCCTGCTCTCGCGCATGACGCCCGACGTGACGATCGGGCGCGTGACCCTCTACATGGTCATCGTCGGGCTCGGCATCGGCCCGTCAGGGCCGCTCTACACCCTGGCCGTGCAGAACGCCGTGGACGTGAGGCGCATGGGCCAGGCCACCAGCGCCACGCAGTTCTTCCGCCAGATCGGCGGCGCCGTCGGCACCGCCGTGCTCGGCACGGTCCTGGCGACGAGCCTGGCGGCGGGCTTCGCCGAGCACCTCGGTGGCTTCGGCGTAGTGCCGGAGGTGGCTACGAGCGGCGAGGGCGTGAGCGCCGCCGGGAACGTGACGGCGCAGGTGGAGGCGGCGCTGGCGTCGGCCCGCGCCCGGCTCAGGCAGGCGGTGGAGGACGGCGACGGGACGGCGGTCGCGGGCCTGCTCACCGCCGGCGGGCTGAGCGCGGACGAGGCCGAGAGCCTGGCGGCGCAGGTGGACGCGTCCACCGCCACCGAGAGGCAGGCGCTGGCCGACCGGCTCGACGCCGAGCTCGCCGAACGCGCCGGCGACGTGCTGGCGGGCGTGACGGCGGGCATCAGGGCGACCTTCGCCGAGGCGATAACGAACGTCTACACCTACGTTCTGGGCATCGCGCTGGCGGCCCTGGCGCTCACTACGTTCATCCCGGTGCTCCCGCTGCGCCGCACGTTCGAGACGGCGCCGGCAGAGGCGTGAGCCGGCCCGCGCCCCTCCCCGACCTCGTCGTCGGCGAGGACGGCCTCGCTCGCCCCCGCTGGGCCGCCCGCGACCCGCTCCTGCGCGAGTACTACGACACCGAGTGGGGCATGCCGGTCCGCGACGAGCGCGGGCTCTTCGAGCGCCTGAGCCTCGAGGTGTTCCAGTCGGGCCTGTCGTGGGCGACGATCCTGCGCAAGCGGCCGGCGTTCCGGGAGGCGTTCGACGGCTTCGACCCCGACCGCGTGGCCGCCTACGGGCCCGAGGACGTCGCGCGCCTGCTCGACGACCCCGGCATCGTGCGCAACAGGAGCAAGGTCGAGGCCACGATCGTCAACGCCAGGGCCACGGTCGCCCTCAGGGCGGACGGCGGGCTCGTCGACCTGGTCTGGTCGTTCAAGCCCGCCGTCACGCCCGCGCCGCGCACCCTGGCGGAGATCCCGTCGTCGTCTCCCGAGTCGGCGGCGCTCGCCCGCGAGCTGAAGCGCCGCGGCTTCGCCTTCGTGGGGCCGACGACGATGTTCGCCCTCATGGAGGCGGTGGGCATCGTCGACACGCACCTGGTGGGGAGCCACAGGCGCGGCTCGTCGGGGGTGTGGACCTAGGTACCGGGCCTCGCCGCGGTCGGGCCTGGCGGAGGCTGCGGACAGAGGGGCTAGGTCGCGACGTGGCGTGGTCGTGGCCGTGGCGCGGTCGAGAGTCGGTCCGCGTGGCCCTGCCCCTGGGCGAGGTCCCGGGTGGCGCGTGTCCCCCCTCACGCGCGTTCCCTTCAGGTGGGGGCCGGGACCCGTCCCGCTCGGCTGGCGCCGCCCAACGACTCGAGCCGGCTGCCGAGGCCGACGAGCGCATGGCCCAAGGCGGCCGCGAAGGACCGCCAGCCGCGGCGGGCGCGGCGTCGGGCGCTCTTGGCCAGCGCCAGCTTCTCCGCCTCGGCGATGAGCTGCCGCTGCCTGTCGTGGGCCATCCTCTCGAGGTAGGTGAAGGGCCTTCCGTCCATCTCGCTCGTCCTTCCTGTCGCGGACGCTCGGCCCGCCACCGGGACCGCGACTCGGCTAGAGGCTAGGCGCGAAACAGGACAAGAGTTGGACGGTTCTGCGCTAACGTCGCTGTCATGAGCAACGCCCTGCCGAAGCGGCTGTTCGACCTCGTGGAGGCGCTCCAGGGACGCGGCGTGAAGACCGCCGCGGAGCTGGCCTCCCAGCTCGGAGTCTCCGAGCGGACGGTGAGGCGCGACATCGCCCGGCTCATGGAGCTCGACCTCCCGGTCGAGACCCACCAGGGACGCGGCGGCGGGGTCAGCCTCCCCTCGGGCGCGCTCCTGCCCGCCGTGCGCTTCACCGACGACGAGCTGCTCGCGCTGGTCGTCGGGCTCAAGGCCGCGGTGGCTGGCGCCGACGAGACGCTGGGGCGCGCCGCCGAGCGGGCGCTGCAGCGGCTCGAGACGGTGATGTCGCCGAGCACGAGGGAGCGGGTGCGGGCGCTGCAGGAGGCCCTGTCGCCCGGCCTGGCCGACGCCGACAGGGCCGTGCCGGCGCCCAGCCAGCACGTCATCGCCCTCGCCGAGGCGACCCATCGCGGAGGGCGCGTGGAGATCGGCTACAGGTCGGGCGACGAGATCACCGAGCGGAAGATCGACCCCTACGGTCTGGCGAAGCTCGGTCCCTGGTACGTGGTCGCCTACTGCCACCTGCGGCAGGACATGCGCACGTTCCGCGTGGACAGGATCAGGTGGATAAGGCCCACGCCGGAGCGTTTCGCGCGTCCGGAGGGCTTCGACGCGTTCCGCTACGTGGGCGCCGCCATCGCGATGGCGCCCGTCTTCGGCGACATCGTCTGCCGCGCGCTGTTGTACACCGACATCCAGACGGCCAGCCGCCACATGTCGCTGGCGACGATGCTCCTCGAGCCGGCGGAGGAGGGCGTCAGGCTCACGGTGCGCACCGACAGGTACGGGCTGCAGTGGGTGCTGCGCCAGCTCCTCGCGCTGCGCTTCCGCGTGCGCATCGAGGGTCCGCCGGAGCTGGAGGAGGCGGCGCGTCAGATGGCCGCGCGGCTGCTGGCCTTCGCGGGCGAGGGACCGCTGGCGTCGCCCACGCCCGCTACGACGACGGCGCCCTAGAGCGGGCGCCGGGTCGCGCGGCGTCGGGCGGCCGACGGGTGCCGCGCCGCGGCCCTGCCTGGCCCGCGCGGTCCCGCCGGGGTCCGGGGAGGTCCGGCTAGGCGGACCTCCCCACCTGCTCGAGGCGCCGGCCGACCGTGACCAGCGAGCGGCCGACGCTCGCCGCCGCGCGCCGCCAGGCGGCCACGCGCTCCACGCAGTCGGCGACCATCTCGGCGCAGTCGGCGACGATCTCCTTGGGGCGGCGCGGCGCCAGCGCCAGCGTCACGCCGGGGCGCCCCACGGTGGTGAGCACGGTGCGGTCGCGGGCGGGCGTGCCGTCGTGGACCAGGCGTAGGTCGCTCCGCGCCGAGCGCGCCTGACCGATGCGCCGCGCCTCCGCGAGGAGCTCCCGCTGACGGTCCCGCATGGCCAACTCGAAGTAAGCGAGCGTGTCGTGCATGTCGGCCTCCCTCCGGGGCGGACGGGCCCTGTAGCGGGCCCTCGTAACCTCCCAAGAGCTTACACTGGTTTCGGTAACCGGTCAAGATGCTATGATGGTTGTCGTGAGGGGGTGAGGGCATGCGCGCCGCCGAGCTGCTGCCGCACGAGAGCAAGCCGGCGCCCGGCGAGCTGAGGTTCGTCCAGGCGTTCGTCAACACGGTCGATCACGAGTCCGGGACCGACGAGTTCGCGGACCCCGAGGGCCTGGAGCGGTGGCTGAGGACCCACGGGAGCCGCGGGAAGGTCGAGCGCTTGGGGGAGGACGACCTGCGCGACGCCAAGCGCTTCCGCGAGGCGCTGCGGACGGTGCTCACCGAGGGCAGCGAGCGCGACCGCGACGCCCTCGCCGTGCTAGACGACGTGGGTCGCCGCGCCCGCCTGCGCGTCGTGGCGCGGCCCGACGGCGCCTTCGAGCTGACGCCGGCCGGCGACGACCTATGGTCGGCCCTCGGCGAGCTGCTGGCCGTGGCGCACGCGGCGATGCTCGACGGCACCTGGGAGCGGCTGAAGGTGTGCGCCGCCGACGAGTGCCGGTGGGTCTTCTACGACGCCTCGAAGAACCGCTCCGGCGCCTGGTGCAGCATGAAGACGTGCGGCAACAGGGCCAAGGCCAGGGTCCACCGCGCCAGGCAGCGCGAGGCCGCGGACTGACCCGCCGCCGCGTCACCCGTTCCGCCTCGCCCTTCCGCGCGCGGCGCCCCACGCCGGCGCGGCCCCACGCTCATCCGTCCCGCGTCGGCCGCCGCTAACTTCGTGACATGCGCGCCCCACGCGTAGCGGTCGCGGCGATCGCCGCCCTCGTCGCCTGCGCCTGGGCGCAGGCCTTCCCCGACCCCGAGTACCCGGACCGGCGCCCGGAGCTGCGCGACTACGTCTGCCCCGCGCGCGACCGCGACGATGACAGCGGTCCGCGGGAGCCGCTCACGGAGGCCGAGCGCCTGCGCTTCGAGACGCGAGCGCGCTACCGCGCTTACTTCCCCGCCTACCTCGCCCGCGTCGGCGACACGCCGGCCGCGACGCTGATCACGCCGGTCGAGGGAGTGAGCGTCGCGCAGATCGCGGAGACGTTCGGGGCGCCGCGCTGGGACCGCCGCCACGAGGGCATAGACATCTTCGCGCCGCGCTGGACCCCCGTGATCGCGGCGGCCCCCGGCTGGGTCTACCGCATCACCGACCAGACCCTGGGCGGCCTCTCCGTCACCGTGATCGGCGACGGCGGCGTACGCTACTACTACACGCACCTCGAGGCGGTCCACGAGGAGCTGAGGGAGGGGCAGCTCGTGGAGGCCGGCCAGCCCCTCGGCTACGTGGGCAACGACGGCAACGCGGCCGGCACGCCCACGCACCTGCACTTCGGGGTATACGTCGGGGAAGAGGACGACCTCTGCGCATGGAACGCGATAGACCCGTTGCCCCTGCTCATCGACCACCGGTGATCGCGGTCATCGCCGACGTGCACGGCAACCTCGCCGCGCTCGAGGCCGTGATCGCGGACATGCTGCGGTTCGACGTCGAGGAGGTCCTGTGCCTCGGCGACGTGGCGAACTTCGGCCCCGAGCCGTCCGCGACGATCGCGCGCCTGCGCTCGCTCGAGCCCCTCACCGTCATGGGCAACACCGACGACTACCTGCTGAAGACGAGGACCGTCGCCGACGTGGCGAGCCCCGACGAGCTGACGCCGACCATCCTGGAGATCGAGGCGTGGTGCGCCGGCCGGCTGTCGGACGAGGACAGGTCGTGGGTGCGCGCGTTCCCGCCCACGCGCGAGCTCGAGCTGAACGCCTGCCGCGTCCTCGCCTACCACGGGTCGCCCAAGAGCTACGACCACCCCGTGACACCCGAGACCCCGGCGGAGGTGCTCGACGGCTACTTCGCCGGCACGGAGGCGAAGCTCTACCTCGGCGCCCACGTGCACCACCAGTTCGTGAGGAAGCACCGTCGCTCGGTCGTCGCGAACCCCGGCAGCGTCGGCATGGCGTACGACAGGCCGGCGGACGGAGGCGAGCGCATCGCCGTCGCGGAGTACGCCCTGCTGCAGGTCGTCGACGGCGAGCCCAACCTCCACCTCAGGCGCGTGCCATACGACGTGGAGCTACTGCGCGAGGCCGTCGCCCGCACCGGCATGCCGCACGCCGACTTCTACCTCGGCGCGCTGGGCGGATGAGCGGGCGCCGGGGCCGCTCCGGCGCCGCGCCGGCCGGCGGCGACGTCATCTTCGCCTTCCTCAGGGCCGTCAACGTCGGCGGCGCGAACAAGGTGCCCATGGCCGCCCTCGTGGAGCTGCTGGCGGAGCGGGGGTTCCCGCCCACCGCCTACCTGCTCGCCAGCGGCAACCTCGCGGTCCAGGCGCCGCCGGACGCGGCGCCCTCGTTGCGGACGGCGCTGGTCGAGGCGGTGGCCGCGGGGTTCGGGGTGCGCACCGACGCCGTGTTCCGCACGCCGGCCCAGCTCGCCGCGCTGCTGCGGGACGACCCCTTCACGCCGGCCGGCTGGCAGGTCGTCCACGTGTCGCTGTGGGACGACGAGCCGGACCAAGAGGGCCTGGAGGCGCTGGCCGCCGGCGACTACTCGCCCGACGCCGTCCACGTCGTCGCGGGCGCCGCCTACATGGCCTACGCGGACTCGTCGCACGCCTCGAAGCTGTCCAACGCCCTGGTGGAGCGTCGCCTCGGGGTGCCGGCCACCGCGCGGAACGTGAACACGTTCCGGAGGCTGCTGGCGCGCTTCGCTCCTGGCGATTGACGAGCCTCGCGCGCTTCGCTCCTAGCGATCGAGGGGACCGGGGCCTTGCGCTCCTAGCGATCGCGAGGGCCCGCGCGCTTCGCGCCTGCCGGTAGGCCGGGCCCGCGCGTCTCAGCCGTGCCGCGCCACCAGCGCCACGAGGCCGACGAGGTTGCCGCCTGGGTCCCTCACGAAGGCGTGCACCTCGTCGTGGCCGGTGGGCCCCAGCGAGTCGTCGGCGTGGCTGAAGATCGTGTGCGGCTCGCTGACGACCTCGGCTCCGGCAGCCCTGGCGCGCTCCAGCGCGGATGACGCGTCGCCCACGCGCAGGTAGACCGTGCTCGCGGGCGCGCCCCTCTCGAGCAGCAGCCGCACGCCGCCCACGACGAAGAAGAGCAGCCCGGGAGGCTCGAAGCGCCCGGCCGGCTCGGCGCCGAGCAGCCGGCGGTAGAACGCCTCGGCGACGTCCAGGTCGTCGGCCCTCAAGGCGACCTGCAGCAGGCCGAGCACCTCGTGGGACATGGCGGATGCTATCACCGCCCGGAGCACGGCGCGGCGGCGCCGTCGTCCCCGGCTTCTTAGCCGGGCGCCGTCGCCCGCGGCCTCGCCGGGCGCCCTCGCCGCACGGACCACGGCCGGCCGCCGCGCACCCGGGGGCGGCGTGCCTCACCAGGCGCCCTCCGCAGCCTGAATGGTCCGAAGGCATGAGACCCGAGTGGTTATAAAGTCGATATTGACAATCTATGAATGGGCGCTTACCATCCTGCGACATGTCGCATCACGACGTCCACCCGAGGCACCAGATCGGGGGCCGCCCCCACCCGCCCGCAGGGCCGGAACGGCTTCCTATGGCATCGCGGCGAGGCGGGAGTATACTCCCCTCCTTGCCTCCGAGGAGGGAGGACCCATGCCCATCCGCGCCCTGCTGACGCTGATCTCGAGGTACGCCAGGGCCTACCGCGGGACGATCGCCGTCGTGGCCGGCCTGCAGCTGATCGCCACGCTAGCCGCGCTGCTGCTGCCCAGCATCAACGCCGACATCATCGACCGCGGGGTCGTGCTCGGCGACACAGCCTACATCCTGCGCCAGGGCGCGGTGATGCTGGGCGTGTCCCTGCTCAACGTCGCCGCCACGGTCCTCGCCACGTTCCTGGGCGCCAGGACCGCGATGAGCTTCGGGCGCGACGTGCGCTCCGCCGTGTTCTCGCGCGTCGCCGACTTCTCGGCCCGCGAGGTCGGCTACTTCGGCGCGCCCTCCCTCATCACGAGGAACACCAACGACGTCCAGCAGGTCCAGATGTCGCTGATGATGTCGTTCACGATGCTCCTCTCGGCGCCGATGATGATGATCGGCGGCGTGATCATGGCCCTCCGGGAGGACGTCGGCCTCTCGTGGCTCGTGCTGGTGGCCGTGCCGCTGCTCGGCGCCGCGGTGGGCCTGATCGTGACGCGCATGGTGCCCGGCTTCAGGTCGATGCAGAGGCGCATCGACAGGGTCAACGAGGTCATGCGCGCGCAGATCTCGGGCATCCGCGTCGTGCGCGCGTTCGTGCGCGAGGAGGTCGAGAGCGACCGCTTCGGGACGGCGAACCGCGAGCTCACGGACGTCGCCATCGGCGTCGGCCGCTACATGGCCGCGCTCTTCCCCGTCGTCCTGCTCGTCCTCAACCTCTCGTCGGTGGCGGTGCTGTGGTTCGGCGGCATCCGCGTCGCCGACGGCGCGATGGAGATCGGCTCGCTGACGGCGTTCCTCAGCTACCTGATGCAGATCCTCATCGCCGTCATGATGTCGACCTTCGTGTTCATGCTCGTGCCGCGCGCCGCCGTCGCGGCCGACCGCATCGTCGAGGTCCTCGACACCGAGCCGACGGTGGAGCCGCCCGCGGACGGCGTGACCGAGGCGCCCGCCGGCAGGGAGCGCGGGCTCGTCTTCGAGGACGTTTCGTTCGCCTACCCCGGCGCCGACCACCCGGTGCTCTCCGGCGTGAGCTTCGCCGTGAGGCCCGGCCAGACCCTGGCCGTGATCGGCTCGACGGGGGCCGGCAAGTCGACGCTGGTGGGGCTCATCCCCCGCCTCTTCGACGTGACGGCGGGCAGCGTCAAGCTCGACGGCGTAGACGTGCGCGACTACGACCCCGAGGCGCTGTGGGCGCGCATCGGCCTCGTGCCGCAGAAGGCCTACCTGTTCTCCGGCACGATCGCGTCGAACCTGCGCTACGGCCGGCCCGACGCCACCGAGGAGGAGATGTGGCGCGCGCTCGAGATCGCTCAGGCGCGCGAGTTCGTCGCCGAGATGCCCGAGGGCCTCGAGGCGCCGATCGCCCAGGGCGGCACGAACGTCTCGGGCGGCCAACGCCAGCGCCTGGCCATCGCCCGCGCCCTCATCAAGCGTCCGTACGTCTACGTCTTCGACGACGCGTTCTCGGCCCTCGACGTCACCACCGACGCCCGGCTGCGCGCGGCCCTGAGGCCGCACCTAACCGACGCGATCAGCGTGATCGTCGCCCAGCGCGTGAGCACCGTGGAGAACGCCGACCAGATCCTCGTCCTCGAGGACGGCAGGGTCGTGGGGCTCGGCCGCCACGAGGAGCTCCTGCGCACCTCGCCCACCTACAGGGAGATCGTCATGTCCCAGCGTCAGGCGGAGGCGGCCTGATGGCGCGGCGCGGACCCGGCAGGGACGGCGCGGCGCCCGGCGGCGCCTCACGCAACGGCGAGGTCGCCGGCGGCGCGCAGCATAGCGCCCAGCCCGGCGGCGCTCCGGCCGGCGCCCCCGACGGCGCGCCCGCCGCCCCGGGCGGGGCCGGACCGGCGGGCAGGAAGACGCTCAAGCAGACCGAGCGCGCCCGCGTCGGCGGTCCGTTCGGCGGCGGCGTCATGGTCGGCGGCAAGGCCGAGGCCTTCGGCCCCTCGGCGCGGCGGCTCATCGGCCAGCTCCGCCCCCACAGGCTGCTGGTGATCCTGGCCCTCGTCATGGGCGTCGCGGCGGTCGGCCTCTCGGCGGCCGGGCCGCGGGTCCTGGGGCGCGCGACCGACCTGATCTTCTCCGGCGTGATCGGCGCGCAGATGCCCGCCGGCATCACGAAGGAGCAGGCCGTCGCCGGCGCCCGCCTGACCGCCGGCGAGAGGGTCGCCGACATGCTCGCCAGCATGGACTTCGTGCCCGGCCAGGGCGTCGACTTCGCGTCCGTGGGGCGGGTGCTGCTGATCGCCCTCGGGATCTACGCCCTCTCGGCGCTGCTCTCGTTCGTGCAGGGCGTTGCCCTCAACGAGGCCGTGCAGCGCACCATGTACAGGCTCAGGAGCGAGGTCGAGGCCAAGCTGCACCGGCTGCCCCTCTCCTACTTCGACTCGCAGCCGCGCGGCGAGCTGCTCTCGCGCGTCACCAACGACATCGACAACGTCGGGCAGACCCTCCAGCAGACCCTCAGCCAGGCCGTGAGCTCGCTGCTCACCGTGCTGTTCGTGCTGGTGATGATGTTCTCGATCTCGCCGGTGCTGTCGCTGGTGGCGCTGGCCAGCATCCCGGCGACGATGGTCCTCGCCGGCCTGGTGATGGGCCGCTCCCGCACGCAGTTCATCGCGCAGTGGCGGAGCACCGGGGCCCTCAACGGCCACGTCGAGGAGGCCTTCACGGGGCACGCCGTCGTCAAGGTGTTCGGCAGGCAGCGGGAGGTCGTGGAGGCGTTCGAGCGCCACAACGACGAGCTCTATCAGTCCAGCTTCAAGGCGCAGTTCTACTCGGGCCTGATCATGCCCATCAGCATGTTCATCGGGAACCTCAGCTACGCGGTCATCGCCGTCGTGGGCGGCCTGCGCGTGGCCTCCGGCACGATCAGCCTCGGGGACGTCCAGGCGTTCATCCAGTACTCGCGTCAGTTCTCGCAGCCGGTCACGCAGCTCGCCAGCATGGCGAACCTGCTGCAGTCCGGCGTGGCCTCGGCCGAGCGGGTGTTCGAGCTCCTCGACGCCGAGGAGCAGCAGCCCGACGTGGCGGAGCTGAGCCTCGACCGCGTGCGCGGGCGCGTCGTGTTCGAGGACGTCTCGTTCCGCTACGAGCCCGACCGCCCGCTGATCGAGGACCTGAACCTCGTCGTGGAGCCGGGCCAGACCGTCGCGATCGTCGGGCACACGGGCGCGGGCAAGACGACGCTGGTGAACCTGATCATGCGGTTCTACGAGCTGGACTCGGGCCGCATCCTCATCGACGGCAAGGACATCGCCAAGATGCCCCGGGCCGAGCTGAGGCGCAACGTCGGGATGGTCCTGCAGGACACGTGGCTCTTCAAGGGCACGATCTACGACAACATCGCCTACGGCCGCCCCGGGGCCAGCCGCGAGGAGGTCCTCAGCGCGGCCAAGGCGGCGTACGTCGACAGGTTCGTGCACAGCCTACCGGACGGCTACGAGACCGTCGTCGACGACGAGGGCGGCGCGATCAGCGTGGGCGAGAAGCAGCTCATAACGATCGCCAGGGCGCTCCTGGCCGACCCGCCGATCATGATCCTCGACGAGGCCACGAGCTCGGTGGACACGCGCACCGAGTACCTCGTCCAGCAGGCGATGCAGGCGCTGCGCGGCGACCGCACCAGCTTCGTGATCGCCCACCGGCTCTCGACGATCACCGGCGCCGACGTGATCCTCGTCATGGAGCACGGCCGCATCGTCGAGCGCGGCTCCCACGACGAGCTGCTCGCAGCGGGCGGCGCCTACGCCAAGCTCTACCGCTCGCAGTTCGAGGCGCCCGTCGTGGAGGCGGCGTAGGGCTACTTAGGCCCTTCAAGCGTGAGGCGCGGCCGCTCGTGCGGCCGCGCCTGCGCTACGGGCCGTCGGCTGCGGCGGCCCTACGACCTGGTCGCCGCCGCCCAGTCGACGCGCGGCACGATGTCGGCGACTATCGTCTCCAGCGCGCGCCGGTCCTCGATGTCGAAGGTGCCGACGTCGGGCGAGTCGATGTCGAGCACGCCCACGACCTCGCCGCCCACGACGATGGGCACGACGATCTCGGAGCGGGAGCGGTCGTCGCAGGCGATGTGGCCGGGGAACGCGTGGACGTCGGGCACGACCTGCGTGCGTCGCTCGGCGACGGCCGTGCCGCACACGCCGCGCCCCACCGCGATGCGCACGCAGGCGGGCCGCCCCTGGAACGGGCCGAGCACCAGCTCGCCGCCCTTCATCAGGTAGAAGCCGGCCCAGTTCACCCGTGGCACGTGGTCGTAGACCGCCGCCGCCACGTTGGCGAGGTTCGCGAGCCAGTCGGGCTCGCCCTCGGTGAGCGCCAGGACGTAGCGGCGCAGCTCCAGGTAGCGCTCCGTCTTGCCGGCGCCCTCGCCCAGCGGCGCCACGTAGTCGACCTCGTGAACCTCGGCGTGCCCCTGCTCCATGGTCAGCGAGCTTAGCTCTCCCGCGCGACGGTCGCACGCGCGCCGCGAACCCGCGCGCGACATGGAGGTCGGGCGACCCGGCTCAACCGGCCTCCACCCACATGTCGCGCAGCTCGTAGCCCTGCACCAGGTCGTTGAAGGTCACGGTCGGAGGACGGACCAGTCGCAGGCCGGGCAGGGAGAGCAGCCTGTGGAGGAAGACGTCCGCCTCCTCGAGCGCCAGGTAGCTGCCGGGGCAGCGGTGGTGGCCGTCGCCGAACGAGAGGCCGTAGCGCTGGACGCCCTTGGCCGCTACCTCCCTGTCCGGGTCCAGGCAGAGGGGGTGCGGGCCGACGGCGGCGGGGTCGGCGTTCGCGGACCGCACGTCGATGACGACGCGCGACCCGGCGGGGAGCGCTTCCCCCTCGGCGAGGGCCACCTCGCCCTCGAGCCGCCGGAAGAGCCGGCCGACGACGGGTTCGAGCCTTATCACCTCGGCCAGCAGCTCCTGCCTCTCCCCCTCGTCTGCCGCCAGGTAGCGCCGCCTCAGCTCGGCGTCGTCGAGCAGGTGCCAGGCCGCCATGGCGATGAACTCGCGGGTCGTGACCATGCCCGCGGCGCCGTAGGTGATCGCCTCGATGAGGACGTCCTGGTCGCTGCGCCCCTGGGAGATGAGGTGGGAGATGACGTCGTCCTTGGGCTGGCGGCGGCGCGCGTCGATGGCCGGCTTGACGTCGGTCATGAAGTAGTCGGTGACGGCCAGCTGCAGCCTCACGAACCGGACGAGCTGCCGCGGGTCCCACGACGGGCGCGCACCGCCGTTGGCGATGAACGCCTCGATGCGCGCGTGCATGCCCGGCCGCCGGCTGTCGGTCAGGCCCACGACCTGGGCGGCGACCCCGACGGCCATGCGCATGGCCAGCCCACTGAGCTCCGCCCGCCCACGGGCGGCCGCCTCGGCGACGAGCTCGTCGGCGAGGCGCTCCATCAGGGGCCGGTAACGCTCCTTCGCGGCCAGGGGCGTGAAGAAGCGGGCGATGGCCGTGCGCTGCCTCTTGTGCTCCTCGCCGTCCTGCCACAGCACCGGCGGCTTGGTGCGGAGCGGCGAACGCGACGCCTGCTCGACCCCGAAGCCGTTCTGGCGGGCGACGCTCCCGGCCCTAAGCACCTGGCGCGCCGCGGCCAGCGAACGCACCTCGACCTCGTCGCCTCCGCGGTGCACGACGTAAGGGTCCGGGCTGGGGCTGGCGCCGGGCGGCTGGCTGCGACGGCCGGCACCGTGGAAGGGGCAGACGCCGTCGCCGGCAAGTGTCTCGTCCATGGCCGTTACGATACACGGTGTTTCATAAACTACGTGAGGCTAGACTGGTCCTCGTGAGCTCAGCGGTCGCCAAGGTCGACGCTCGGGTGGTGCGCACCAGGCAGCGCCTGCGCGAGGCGCTGGTCTCCCTCGTGCTCGAGAGGGGCTACGAGGCCGTGACGATCCGCGACCTCGCCCACCGCGCCGCGGTGGGCTACGCCACCTACTTCAGGCACTACCCCTCGAAGGACGCGCTGCTGCTCGACCTCCTCGAGGACCTTCTGGCCGACCTGCTGCGCCTGCTCGAGCCGACGCTGGCCGACGAGGACGCCTCGCGCAGCGGCGCGACCGTGTTCGACCACGTGCGCCGGCACGCCGACCTCTACCGCGTCCTCGTCGCGAGCCAGCGGTCCGTCGACCTCGTCGCGAGGGCGCGGGAGGTCGCGTTCGCCAACCTGGGGTGTAGGTTCGAGCCGGCCCCCGATGCGCTCCTGCCGCCGGAGGCGGCCGTGAACCATCTCGTCCGGTCGCTCGTCGCGCTCATCGAGTGGTGGTTGGGCGCCGGCATGCCCGTTCCTCCCGAGCGGATGGGCGCTGCCTTCGAGGCCCTGATCATGCGGCCGGTGCGAGCGGTGGCTTTCCGCCGCCACGAGGGACAGGCGCCGTCCTAGACTCGGTCTCCATGTCCAAGATCGTCCTCTGCGACCTCGACGGCACCCTCTCGGACACCAGCCACCGCGAGCGCTTCGTTAAGCAGGACCCGGCCGACTACGAGTCGTTCTACGCGGCCGCCGGCGGCGACGCTCCCATCTGGCCCGTGATCGAGGTGGTGAACGCCCTCGCCAAGGCCGGCTACGAGATCCACATCACCACGGGCCGGCGCGACGACACGCGCGCCGTCACCGAGCGGTGGCTCGCCGCGCACGGTGTGACCTACCACCGGCTGGTCATGCGCGGGTACCACGACCACACCCCCGACGACGTGCTCAAGCGCCGCTGGTACGAGGCTGACTACCGCGACGCCGACGTGCTGTGCGTGCTCGAGGACCGCAACCGCGTCGTGAGGATGTGGCGCGAGCTCGGCGTCACCTGCCTGCACGTGGCCGACGGCGACTTCTGACCCCCGCCGGCCCTCGTCCCGCGGCGGCGGTGGCTTCGCGCCGTCCACCGCGACCGCGGGCCGTCGCCGCCCCCTAGCGGTCGCCCCCTCGTCCCGCGACGCCGCGCGCCGCCCGCCGTGCGCGGCTCCGCGCTGCCGCCGGGTGCCGGTCAGCGGTCCAGCCTGCGCCAGCCCCACACCTTCATCGTGACCTCGCCAGGCAGCTGGTAGCCGAACTCGCTCAGCTGCCGCGTGATCTGTCCGCGATGGTGGGCGTCGTGCTGCATCAGGTAGGCCATCATCATCGCCGTGCGCTTCGGCATGCCGGGCACCCGACCGCGCCTCTCGGCGACCGCGTCCCGGAAGAGCGCGACCAGGGCCTCGCGGTTCTCGGCCAGCGCCGCCAGCGCCTCGTCCTTGGTCACGGTCTTGGTAGGCAGCGTGGGGCCCACGGGCACCTTGGCCATCTTCGCGAACGTGCGCCTGAGACCGTAGACGTGGGCGACTATCGCGGCGATCGTCCGCCCTTTCTGCGGGGGCGGCGCGTGCCAGTGCTCCTCGGGGACCGCGCCGACGACCAGCTCGGTGACGCGCATAGCGTGCTCGAAGGCCTCCAGGACCTCTCGCTCCAGGTCGAGGGGGTTCCTCTGTGCCATGCGGGATGCTAAGGGCATCCCGCGCGGGCTACAAGCTGTGGTCACAAGCGGTCTGCGCTGTGAACACCTTGTGGTCACTGCCTGGCCACGACGCCGGGAGGTCCGAGCCGCGCGGACGTGCTCGACCCGGGCAGGGCGCGAGGGAGCGGCACGCCGCGGACGGGCGAGCGGCACGAAGCGGGAGTCGCCGGCTCGCCCTCTCACAGCTCCAGCCCGCGTCGGGCCGATGTGGTCACGGCGTGACTACGTTGTGGTCAATGTGTGACCACCTGTCACCTGACGCCCCTGGCCTCGCTCCGGCGGCGCAGGTGGGCGACCGCCTCCTCCCAGGTGCGGAACTCCCTCACCTCCCGGGCGATGAGGTCGTGGAGGACTATCGACCGCTGGCCGCGTCCCGACTCCACGACGCGGACTATGACGGTGGAGACCACCCTGCCTGGGCGCATGGCGCACTTCAGCGCGGCGGGCGTTACGCGGCCGTTACGGCCGGCCGTGCCTCTAGACTGACGTGACATGACGTCACGCTTGAGCCTGCTCGGCTCTTCCGCGCTCGGGGCCGAGGGGGGCCTGCCGGTCGACCGCCGGGGCTGCCTGCTCGCCTACCTGGCCGTCGAGGGCGGCTGGGTCAGCCGCGACCGCCTCGCGCTCCTGTTCTGGCCAGACTCGGACGAGACGACGGCCAAGCGCAACCTGCGCCAGCTCGTGCTGCGCGCCAGGCGCCTCCCCCTAGAGCCGCCCCTCGAGGCGGCGCCCGAGGCCCTACGCTGGCCCGTGGCGTCAGACGTCGCGGAGTTCCGCCGCGCCCTGGGGGACGGCGACACCGCGGCCGCCGTGAGCGCCTACGAGGGACCGCTGCTCGACGGCTTCGCAGTGCACGACGTCGGCGGCTTCGACGCCTGGCTCGAGGGCGAGAGGGACCGCCTCCGTCTGGCCTTCCTCGACGTCGGCGTGCGCCGCGCCGCCGAGCTCGTCGCCTCCGGCCGCTACGAGGAGGCGGCCCGCCTGCTGGCCAGGGTCCACGACGCCGACCCCTTGGCCGAGGACGTGCTGGCCGCCTACGTGAGAGCGCTCTACCTGGCCGGCCGCCGTGACGCCGCGCTCGCCGCCTACGCCCGCTTCGAACGGGAGCTGCAGGAAGAGCTCGGCCTCTCTCCCCTGCCCGCCACGGCCGCGCTGGCCGAGGCCGTCCGCCGCGGCGACGCCCTCGAGCTGCCGTTGGCCAGGCCGCCGCAGCCGGAGAGGGTGCTCCTCTCCCCGTCGCGGCTCGTCGGGCGCGACGCCGCCAGGCACGCGCTGCTCGCCGCGTCGACCCCGGTCGTGCTGCTGCGGGGCGAGCCCGGGATCGGCAAGTCGGCCCTGCTCGACGAGGCCGTCGCCGGCGGCCTGCGGGCGCGGGCCGTCGAGGGCCTGGAGCGCCTGCCCTACCACCCGCTCGCCCAGCTCGTGCGCGGCGCGGCGCACCTCGCCGCCGGCCTGGGGCCCTACCGCGACGACCTCGCCCGCCTCGTCCCCGAGCTCTCTGACGACCCCGTCCACACGCCGCTCGATGGCGACGTCGCCAAGTCGCGCGTCGCCGAGGCCATCGCGCGGCTCGTCGAGGCGGGCGGAGGCGTGCTGGTCGTCGACGACCTGCAGTGGGCCGACGCTGCCACGCTCGAGGTGGTCGTCTACCTCGCGGGCCGCGGCCTGAGGACCTACGGCGCCTACCGCGACGGGGAGGCCGGACCCGAGCTCGAGAGGACGCTGGCCGCCCTGCGCGGCCCGGGCCTCCTCACCCTCGTCGACGTCGGCCCCATCGACGAGGAGGCCGTGCGCTCGCTGCTCGCCGACCTCATCGGCCGCGAGGAGGGTCCGCTCGCGTTCTCCCGGCGCCTGTGGCGGCACACGGGCGGGAACCCGCTGTTCCTGCTCGAGACGCTGCGCTCGCTGTTCGAGTCCGGCCGGCTGCGGCGCGACGACCACGGCTGGCACACCGACGTCGACGAGGTGACCGTCGACTACTCGGAGCTGACGGTACCGCCGAGGATCGCCGACGTCATCTCGCGGCGGCTGGACCTCCTCGGCGCCCCCACGGTCCGCGTGCTGGAGGCCATGGCCCTCGCGCACGCGCCGCTCTCTCCCGCCGTCGTCGCCGAGGTGACGGGCCTCTCCCCCGCGGCCGTGGCCGAGGCCCTCGACGAGGCCGAGGCGTCGGGGTTCCTGCGGGACGGGGAGTTCCGCCACGACCTCCTGCGGCAGGCGCTCGACGCGCGCGTCGCGCCGGCGCGCCGACGGCTCCTCAACGGGCTCATAGCCGCGGCGCTGGAGGGCGAGGCCGACGCCGGCCTCGTCGCCGAGCACTGGCTGGCGGCCGGTGAGGTCGCGAGGGCGCGCGCGTCCTGGCGCGAGCGGGCCGGCGAGCTCCGCGCCCGCGGCCTGCACCCCGCCGCCATCGAGCTGCTCGAGTCGGCGGTGAGCCGCCTGCCGGCCGGGGAGGACGCGGCCTGGCTGCGCCTCGGCCTGGCGGAGCTCTACCGCGAGTCGGGTCGCATGGACGACGCGGCCGCGCAGCTCGCGGCCGCGCGCGAGGTCGAGGACCCTTCGCCCGCGCTGGTGGCCTACCGCCTGCTCGCGGACGCCTGGCTGGCGATGATGGTGGGCCAGTACACGCGCGCCGGCCAGGTGTTCGAGGAGGTCGTGGCCATGGAGGCCGCCCTGCGCGACGCCGACGACCTGATGCACGACGCGGCGATGCTCGGCGCCTGGCTCGCGAGGGAGCAGGGGAAGCACGACGAGGCGCGGGCGAGGCTCGAGGACGCGATCGCCAGGCTGCGCCAGCGCCCGCCGGGCTTACGGCTGGTGCAGCACCTCTCGAGCCTCGGCGTGCTGCTCGACGACGCCGGACGCAACGAGGAGGCGCTGCCCGTGCACCGCGAGGCCCTCGCGCTCGCGAAGGCGCTCGGCTCGCGCTACCACCAGGTCGACACGACCCTCAACCTCGTCTTCTGCCTGGGCGACCTCGGCAGGCACGAGGAGGCCGTCGCCGCCGCGCGTGCGGTCCTCGACCTCGGCGACTACGACAACGTGTCGGTGCTGAGGCTCAACATGGCCTACTCGCTGAGGCAGCTCGGGCGCGTCGAGGAGGCGCTGGAGCAGTACGACGCGCTCGGGGCCACGAAGGACATGCCGCACGTGCGGCTCATCGCGCTGGCGCGGGCGGCGTCGTGCCTCGGCGAGCTCGGCCGCCCGGAGGAGGCGAGGCTGCGGATCGACGAGGCGCTCGAGGCGCTGGAGGGGGTCGAGTACGAGCTGGCGATAGCGGCCCTCGCCTGCGCGGTGCTCGGCTACGGCGACAGGCGCCAGCTCGAGAGCCTGGCCGCGGCCACGGCCGGCTTCGACCACGCCGCGCTGCCGCGCTACCTCGTCGAGGAAGTGGCGGAGGCGGCGCGCGCCGGTGGTGAGGCGGCCGCGGAGGCCGGCGCGTGGTGGACGCCCCTGCTCGACGCGCGGCGGGACCGAGTGACGACCGCGTAACGCCCCCTGCGCCAGGCTCGTGCCATGACGCGCTCAGCCCTCATCGAGACGGCGGGTCGGCTCCTCGTCGCGTTCTCGGCGCTCGCGCCGGGCGCGGCCGCGCTGGCCCAGGACCTCGGCGGCACGTACCAGGTGCCGGTCGAACAGGGGACGATCACGGTCCAGCTCACGATGCAGGGTGAGCGGTTCTTCGGCTACCTCGACGGACCCGGGGTCCACCTCGAGCTCGAGGGCTGGGTCGAGGAGGGCGTGGGCGTCGGCGTGGCGAGCTCGCCGGACGGCCAGCTCGGGTTCGAGGCGGCCCTGGAGGGCGACACCCTCGGCCTCTGGTTCTACGAGGTCGTGGACGGCGTCGTGCGGCCTGAGACGGAGATCGAGGTCATACTCACGCGCGTGAGCGGAGGGCCCGCGGCCCAGCCCGGCGGCCCGGCGGCCGGCGCTCCTCCGCCGGGGGCCGGGACGCCGGCCCCTCAGCAGGGCTCCCCGGTGATCGCCACGGGGCAGTACGCCAGCCTGACGCAGGACGACGCGACGGCGTTCATCGAGGCCCTCGAGTTCGTCCTGGCCGAGATGGGCTACGCCTACACGTTCACCCCCGCCGAGCGCACCCAGGCCCTCCAGGCCATCGCCCAGAGCTTCCCGGCGCTCTCCCGGTCCGAGCAGGTCGTGTTGTCGCAGGCGCGCGCGATCTGGGAGCGCGTGCGGGCGAACTGGGCCAACGCCACGCCGGCCGAGCAGCAGGAGTTCGCCGTGGGCGTGCTCGTGCTGGCGTTCGGGGAGCAGACGGTGGCGCAGTGGGTCGGCACCGGCGGCGGCGGGAGCGGGGGCGGCGGCCAGTGCACGACGTTCGAGGATTGCGCCGCCGGCTACGTGGACGGCGACACCTGGTCCGACACGTTCAACGCCCAGGGCTGCTGGGCCGCCGCCGGCTGCGAGGGCTACGACCCCTCGACCGGCACCTTCGACTACGGCAGCTACGAGGGCTACTGAGGCCGGGCGGAGCGGCCCGCCGAGCGAACCCCTGGGGGCGGCGCGCGGCGCGCCCCACGGGGAAGGCCGGCGGGCCGCGCACGCCGAGCGGCCGTGCGGCTGCTCGACCTAGGCGCTCCCGCCCTTGTTGCCCGCGTAGTTGATCATCCACCTGATGCCGAAGCGGTCCACGAGGTTCGCGTAGAGCTCGGCCCAGCCGGTCTCGGCCAGCTCCATGTGGACCTGGCCGCCCTGCGAGAGGCGCTCGTAGAGGCGCCGGGCCTCGGCGCCATCGTCGGTGTCGATCATGATGTGGACGTTGTTGCCCTCGACGAACGGCAGTCCCAGCGACGGCGGGGCGTCGCTGGCCATGATCGCGTGGCCGTTGCCCAGGGGCAGGTAGGCGTGCGCGACGAGGTCCCGCTCGTCCTCGGGGAGCCCGGCGCCACCGTCGCCGAACTGACCGAAGGTGATGACCTGCGGCTCGGCGCCGAAGACCTCTCCGTAGAAGCGGAACGCCTCGGCGGTCTCGCGGCGGAAGTTCAGGTAGGGGTTGACGGTCTTCACACGGCACCTCCAGGAACTGCTGCTGCCCCCTCCTCGGCCGCCGCGGCCAGCAGTGTCGGCGCCGAGGCCTGTGCCGCCTCCCAAGCCGGCAGCGAGCGCTCGAGCTGCGCGAGCCCGGCGCTCGTCAGCGTGAGCCGCCTCTCGCGGGCGTCACCCGTCGACGCGGACTCGACCCAGCCGCGCTCCTCGAGTAGCTCCGCGCTGCGCGACAGCGAGGTGCGCTCGAGGCCGAGCAGGTCGGCCAGCCGCGTCACCGTGGCGCCGCCGGTGTTAGCCAGCGCGGCGAGGACCGAGAACTGCGTGGCCCTCAGACCCGTGGGCCGCAGGTGCTCGTCGTAGTGCCTGGTCAGGAGGCGGGCGGTGCGGCGTGCCTCCAGGCACAGGCACCCGCGCGTGGCGGCGATCCGCTCGGACGCAGGCACGACTTGAGTGTATATGCACGTAAGCCGCGGGGCAACGGTCGGCGCTGCGACGGGGTCGGATCGGCTTGGGGACGCGGCGGCCGCCTCGGACCGGCGCCGGCGGGACGTCAACCCCCGCCCGGCGCGGCGATCGCCACGAGCCCGTGCTCCGCGGCGGTCGGCAGCGGCGGGTCGGGGTAGGCGAGCCCGAGGTCGAGGGGCACCTCGACGCAGGCGACGCCCGCCGCCTCGAGGGCCGGCTCGAGCAGCGCGAGGAGGCCCCGGTCGCGCTGGCTCGCGGTGAGGAAGAGCCTGTCGCGCGCCCGCGTCAGCGCCACGTAAAGCAGGCGCCGCGCCTCGTCCTGCGCCGCCTCCGCCCTGGCGTGCTTGAGGAGCGAGAGGATCACGGGGTCGGCGCGCTCGCCGTCGTCGGTGGAGACCCTTATGCCGAGGCCGAGCGCGGCGTCGAACGACACCGAGGGGTCGTCCCTGCCAGCCTGGAAGCTCAGGTCGGCGACCACGACGACCGGCCACTCGAGGCCCTTGCTGCCGTGGATCGTCATCAGCGTCACGGCGTCGCCGGCGTGCAGCGTGGGCCGGTCCACCGCGACGCCGGCGGACCGCAGGCGGCGGAGCTGGCGCGCCACGGCGAAGGCGTCCCGGTGCCACCCCTCGAGCTTCCTGACGAGCGCCAGGAACGCCCGCCAGTCGGCGAGGCGCCGCCTGCCGCCGGGGAGGTTCGCGACCACCGCCGAGTAGCCGGCGGCCTCGTCGATGCCCTGCAGCAGCCGGCTGGGCAGCTCGTCCCAGCGGCGCTCCAGGGCCCGCGCCAGGACCTCGCGCGCCCGGTCGAGCCTCGCGGTGGCCTCCGGCGCCGCCGCCAGGTGCTGCCACAAGGTCGTCCCCTGCGGCGCCGAGCGCGCCAGCTCGAGGAGCTCGCCGTCGTCGACGGCGAAGAACGGCGAGCGCAGCAGCGCCGCCAGCGCCACGCCGTCGGCCGTGTCGGCGAGGAAACGCAGGCAGGCCTCGCCGTCCTTCGCCTCGCGGGCGCCCAGGAGGTCCCCGCCGGCCACCTCCACCGCCGGCACGCCCAGCGACGGCAGGACGGCCGCGAACGTCTCGAACGGCGCGTTGCCGCGCGCCAGCACGGCAACGTCGCCGTAGCGGAGGCGCCTGACCTCGCCGCTGTCGGGGTCGGCGACGAGGGTGCCGTCCTCGACGAGCCCGCGCACGAGCTCGGCCACGAGGCGGGCCTCGTTGAGGCGGCGGACGCGCGACGTCCCCGTGCCGACGCAGGCGTGGAACTCCAGGTAGCGCTCGGCGGCGCCAGGTGGGGACCGGACCGCGGTGAGCGGCTGGTGCAGGTCCCCGAGGAGCGCCGCCAGGACGGGCTCCTGCTCGCGCGCCAGGCCCTCGTGCGCGCGGAACGTCCTGGTGAGGACGACCTCCTCGCCGCCGCCGGCCACGATCCTGTCGCGGAAGCGCCGGAACACGGCGACGTCGGCGCCGCGGAAGCCGTAGATCGACTGCTTCTCGTCACCGACGACCGTGAACCGCGCGCCGCCCATCAGGTGCCCGAGTATCCGCGCCTGGACCGGGTTCGTGTCCTGGAACTCGTCCACCAGCACGGCCTTCCAGCGCTCCCTGTAGTGCTCGCGCACGCGCTCGTGCTCCAGTGCCCTCAGGGCGTGGAGCTCCATGTCGGCGAAGCCGAGGACGCGGGCCTCGCGCCGGGCGCGCTCGAGGCGGCGCGAGACGTGCTCGTACGCCGTCCTGAGGTGCGGCAGCAGGTCGGCGAGGCCGTCGTCGGCCGGCCCCCAGGAGAGCGCCAGCGGGCCCGAGCCGCACACCGCCTTCACGGCGTCGCGCACCTCGCCGGCAGCCGCCTTCACGGACCTCAGCCCGCCGTCGGGCCACGCGCTCTCCCTGCCGCCGTTGAGCCGGACCGCCTTCGCGGCCGCCAGGGCGCGCTCAGGGTCGCGCGCCAGCAGGGCGTCGATCGCCGCCACGGCGTTGAGCCGCGCCTCCTCGGCCTTGTCGCCGTCGCCGCCGCGGTGGGCGGTCAACGTCGCGCGCCACTCCCGCCACCGGGGGTCGTCCGCGATGCGCTCGAAGGACGCCTCCCGTTCGCGCGCGAGCAGCGACCGCCAGTCGTCGGGGCCCTTGGTGAGCGCCTCCGCCGCCGTGAGGGGGTCGTCGAGGAGCTTCTCGAGCACGGCGCGCAGCAGGTAGAGCGGCATGGCGCCCAAGACGTCCTCCGGCAGCTCCGCGATCGCCTCCTCGAGCCGGTCCGCGCGCCAGACGACGCGCTCCAGGTCGTCGAGGACGGTGAAGTCGGGCGCCACGCCGGCCTCCTCCGGGTGGTCGCGGCAGACCCTGGCCGCCAGGGCGTGGATCGTGCCGATCTGGGCGGCCTCGAGCTCCACCAGCGACCGCCTGTCGCGCGGCCTGCGCTCGCGCACCAGCGCGCGTATGCGGCTGCGCAGCTCGGCGGCGGCCTTGTCGGTGAAGGTGGCCGCGACGACCTCGAGAGGCGACAGCCCCTCCTCGATGTGGTGGAGGTAGCGGTGCGCCAGCATCTTCGTCTTGCCGGTGCCCGCGCCGGCCACGACGGCGACGGACCCGGGCGCGAAGGCGGCGCGGGCCTGCTCCGGGGTGAGGTCGCCGCGGTCGCGCCGCACGTCGGGGACGGCTGGCGCAGCGGCCCGCTCGGACTGGCACACGCGGGCGCTTCCCCCGGCGCGCTCGGTCGCGCTCACGCCGCCACCTCGCCCGCGGGCTCGCCGCCCTCGGCTCCGCGCTTGCGGGACAGGCGCGGGCCGCGCCGGCACACGACGTCGTAGTCGCAGTAGCGACAGGCCGCGAGCTCGACGTCGGGGTCGAGGGGGAACGAGCCGGCGGCGAGCGCCTCCCGGAAGCGCGCGACGAGCCCGTCGAGGGCCGCGCTGTCGATCTCCTCCGGCACGACCCTGGCCTTGACCTTGGCGGCGTTGATCGAGAGGTAGCGCGCCTCCCGGACGGGCACGCCCGGGAACAGGGCCGGCGCGGCCGCCTCCACGTAGAGGGGGAGCTGCACGTCGAGCCTCAGCTTGCCGTCCGCCGACTTGGCGCCCGGCGGCACCGAGGACCCGAACTTGTAGTCGGTGAGGACGAGGTGGTCCCGGCCGTCCACGGTCACGGCGTCGATGCGGTCGACGGCCCCCGTCACCGTGAGCCCGCGCCAGGTGGACCTGAACCGCTGCTCCACCGCCAGGACCCGCGCGCCGGGCAGGGCGAAGTCTGGCGACCGCACGAGCCGCGCGAGCGTCTCGAGGTTGTCGCCGCGCCTGAGGGGCCACGTCAGCGAGCGCACCCGCCTGTCCCCTTCCCCCCGCTGCGCGTTGGCCTCGTCGTAGGCGCGCTCCAGATGGTCGAGGACGGCCGCGCGGAACGGGTCGTTCTCAGGGGTCTCACCGCACGCGGGCGCCTCCTCCTTGGCCCGCATGACGGCGAGCATCAGGGTCGCGTGGAAGATCGAGCCGATCGTCAGCGGGCTGACGTCCTCCTCGGCCTCCTCGAGCTCGTGGAGCCGCAGACCGTACTGGACGAACCAGCGGAAGGAGCACTGGCCGAAGGCGATGAGCTGCGTGGCGCTGTAGCTGCCCGCCACCGGCAGCGGCACGCCGTGGACGCCGTCGTGCGCGTCCGGCGGCTCGCCGCCCTCGCGGCGCCTCTCCACGGACCACGCGTACCGCGCGCGGCCGTCCGCCTTCTCCAGCGTGGCGATGAGGCCCTCGAGCCGGCTCGCCGGCGTCCTCGGCTCGGCCGGCTCCGGCTCGCCCACGCCGACCGCGGCGAAGAACGGGCTCGGCAGACGCTCCTTGCCGCCCGAGCTCTCCGGGCAGGTGAGCGTGAGGCTCGCGCCGCAGGCGTGCAGCACGGCCAGGAACGACAGCTCCTCGCGCTCGGCGGCGCCCTCGGCGTCCTCGAGCTCCAGACCGGCGCGCGCCAGCGCTCGCCTCTCGTGGAAGTCGATGACGGGGTCGTCGGCCACGGCCTCCGGGAAGGCGCCCTCCGACAGGCCGAGGACGAAGACGTGGTCGTAGCGCGCGCCGAACACCGCCAGCGGCGTGTGCAGCTCCACGGCGCCGCGCCCGGGCGGGTCGGCGGGCATGGTGGCGGCGTCGAGGACGTCGCTCAGGAGGCCGAGGAACGCTCCCAGGGGAACGACCTCGCGCTCCGGGGCCGAACCGGCGGGCGGCAGGGCGTCCCGCAGGGCCCGCAGCAGCCTGGCGTGGGCCCGCCTGTCGCGCTGGCCGGTCGGCGCCGCGAGGCCGAGGCCCTCGAGGGCATGGGTCAGTCGCTCCCGGTAGTCGCCCCACGACGCCCGCCCGGGCCAGTCGAGCAGGGCGGCGCGCTCCGCGCCGGCGGCCTGCCACTCGGCGGCGCCGGTCGCGTGACCGGTGCGCGCCGCCGCCCACGCCTCGTCGGGGAGCGCGCGCGTGAGCGGGTGCCTGAGGAGCTTGGCCGTCGGCTCGAACGGCAGCCGACCGCCGACGGCCTCCACGAGCAGCGACACCGCCTCCCCGAGGCGCGTCTCCCGCAGGGGCACGGCGTAGGCGAGGCGCACGGGCACGTCGAACTCCGCGGCGACGGCCTTGACCAGCGGTCCGTAGCCGCGGTCGTCGCGCGCGACCATCACGACCGCGTCGGGCCTCGCGCCGTACGCCAGCAGCCGCTTGATGCTGGCGAGGACGAAGCGCACCTCGTCCTCCTCGTCGGCCAGGCGGCGGGCGGTGACGGACGGTGTGCCGGGACCGGGAGCCGAGCCGGCCGTTGCCGCCGGCACCTCTTCCGAGCCGCCCGGCCTCCCGGCGTCGCCGAAGGAGGCGTCCGCCCTCGCGGCCTCGCCGAAAGAGCCGGCCGTTGCCGCCGGCCCATGGTCCGGGCCGCTCATCCTCCTGGCGTCGCCGACGGCCGCCGTGAACGCCGCCGCCATCAGCGGGCCGGGCGCGTCGCCGACGGAGACGTCCTCGACGACGCTCCAGCCTCGCGCGGCCAGCTCCTCGGACGCCGCCTCGCTGGAGGCGAAGCCGCGCGGCAGCACGACGGCCGAACCGGCGGCGGCGAGGGCGTCGAGGAACGCGACCTCGCCGTCACCCAGCCTGGCGTACCCGCTCACGAGGACGACCTCCCGCTCGAGGGGCGCCGCCGCGGCCCGCCACAGCAGCTCGGCGGGGTCGACCGCGCCCCGCTCCTCGAGGCGCCTCCGGTAGGCCAGGGCGAGCCGGGCCACCGCGGCGCTGCGCCTGCCGACGCCGGGCGCGCCCTCCAGCGCGGCGATCAGCCCCGCGCGCGACGCGATCCCGGACCGGAGGAGCTCGCTGACGACGGGCTCCACGCGGCGGGACGTGCCCGCGACGTCGGCGGGAGCGAGGACCTCTGCCACGACCTCGCGCAGCGCGAGCAGGCGCGCCATGGGTCCGGCGAGGGAGGCCCCCTGGCGGGACACGGCGCGCGCGGCGCGATCGTGCAGGCCGCGCGCGACGCCGACCCCGCGCACGGCGCGCGCCGCGCGGGGGTTGGGCGCGAGGAGCGTGCGGCCGGGCAGCAGCTCGCGGGCCGCGAGGAGCGGGTCGGCGGCGAGGACGACGGTGCGGGCAGCGTCGCCCGCCCGCGCGTCGCGCAGCTCGCTCATAGCCACACCTCCTCTTCCCGCCCCGCCTTCGGTCGCTCGCGCCCTCTCGGCCCTTCTCCGGCGCGCCCTCGGCCCTTCAGCGGCGAGCCTAGCGGCGCGTTGCGACGGGTAGCGTCGCTCCCTCCTGGGGCCCGCCACCGCGCCTCCCGTCGTCGCCGCGCCCGCTCAGGGTCGGGCCGGGCGTCCGCGAGCTGCGCCTTCAGGAGTAGCGAGCCAGGGCCGCCTTCGCCTCCGCCGCCAGACGCTCCCTTATCGCCAGGGGCTCGAGCGCCTCGACCTTCGAGCCCCAGCTCAGGATGAAGGCGAGCAGCTCGTGGGCGTCGCCGTCCTTCGCCAGCCGGCCGCGCAGCACGACGTTCAGCGAGCCGTCCTCGGCCTCGGACACGACCTCGATGTTGCGGTCGAAGTCCTGACGCTCCTCGAACCAGGCGGCGACGGAGGGGTCGACCCTGAGCAGCACCTCGACGGGCTCGCCGACGACCGTGATGCCCCAGGCGCCGTCGAGGAACGCCACGGGGTCGAAGTCCGCCGGGATCTCGTACGTCTCGTCGAGCAGCCTGACGTTGCGCATGCGGGAGAGCCGGAACGCGCCGATGCCCTTGAAGTAGAGCCGCTCCCGCGCGACGACGTACGGCTGCAGGTTGCGGCGGTTCAGCTCGTAGTAGAAGATCTCGTACTCGTGCGGGTGGTGCTGGCTGCCGCGCGCGGAGCGGTACTCGCAGCGGACCACGCGGCGGTTGAACCAGGCCTGGGCGACGAGGTCCAGAGTGCGGTCGTGGCGGGTCGTGGGCAGGCGGTCGACGCTGCGCGCCAGGGCCGAGCGCGCGGGCTCGGGCAGCATCATGGCCAGCTTCTGCAGCGCGTTGCGGTAGTGCCTGTCGCCCACCCCGGTGTGGACGAGCAGGCGCGTCGCGCTGTGCACCGCCAGCGCCTCCACCTCGTTGAGGGCGCTCCCGCGCGCCGGTATGCGGTAGTTGCCGTCCTCCTCGACCAGGTCGATGACCTCGCGCAGGTCCCAGAGGTCGCGCTCGATGGTGCGCCGGCTCACGCCGAAGCGTTCGGCGAGCTCGGCGACGCGGTGCGCCCGCAGCGCCAGGAGCTTCTCCATCTCCTTGAGCCTGTTGGCCTTGTTGAGGTTGCGGGTCACTCGCCCGCA
>DASVDQ010000098.1 GCA_036381035.1 Trueperaceae bacterium
CTCCTCAATGAAGTGCTACCTCAACGAAGGTAGCTACTGGCCCCCCGAGAGTGCCTGTAGCAACGAGTTTATCTCGGAGCGTCGCGAGGGGTCCGCTTCGCGGCGAGGGCGCCATGACGCGCCGACGGCTCGTCTGTGCCAATGCCTTCGGTGACTACTGCGAGAAGTGCCCGCGAGACCTGCCCGGCGTTCTTAGCGCGTCGGAGGTCTCGCGGGCCAGGTTCGAGGCTAGATGATCACCACCTGAGCGGGGGAGATCTCGCGTTGTATGCCCACGAAGCTGATCAGTCGCTTCACGCGCTTGTCCACGTGGATCCCCAGGTCGAAGAAGGCGATGCAGTCCTCCTTGCTCACGACCTGGCTCGCCAGCGTGTCCTTCAAGCGGATCAGCTTGGCTGGCGTGGTCGATACCACGAAGACGCTGTACTGGAGCCGTTCGCCGTAGCTCTCTAACGTGTTCGCGACCTTCGTGCGACGCCTGTCGTCCGGGATGTCGTACGCGATCACGTAGAGCCGCTTGTGGTCGTGGTTCACCTCACTCGGACCCCCACGTACCGCGGCTGCGACCCGTCCAGGTACCCCAAGACCTGCCGCGCCTGCACCTCCATGGCACGGCGCCACGTGACCTGGTAGCCGAACAGCGGGTGCTTGAACTCAGTCTGCACACGCCGCTCGTAGCCGGCGATCAGCGCCTTGCGCGCACGGTCCTTGAGCCGCACCGAGCCGAGGCGGTCGTCGAAGTCGTCGGGCTTCACCTCACCGTTGTTGATGGCGTTTATCACGACCGAGTCCGCCACCGGCGCGCGGAACTCCTCCATGAGGTCGAGGGCGAGCGCCGGCTTGTTGCGGTTGCTGCTGTGGATGAAACCGGCGTGCGGGTCGAGGCCGCAGCTGACCACGGCGCGGATGCAGTCGGAGAGAAGCATCCCGTAGGCGTAGTTGAGCAGGGCGTTCACCGGGTCTCTCGCCGGGCGGCCGCTCCGTCCCGACCAGGCCCAGGCCGCGGCGTCCCTCACGAGCAGTCGAGGGAACAGCTCGAAGTAGATGCTGGCCGCTTCCCCTTCTAGCCCCAAGGCGTCCTGCCAGGTAGCGCTCTCCAGCAGGCGTCCGCTGAGGGACCTCAGCGTGGCGACCTCGGGCACGTTGCCCAACGACCTTCGCGCCTGCGTCGCCTGGTTGGCCACCTTGGCGGCCAGCATCTCGCGGGCCAGAGCCAGTCGCCCTTCGGCCGAGGCCACGTGCTGGGCCACGCGCGTGAGCCCGTTGGGTGAGGAGGCGGAGCTTGCCCAACCCACCACTCGGCCCGCACCGGTACACCACACCACGGTCAGTCCGCGCCACAGTAGCTCCCTGAGCAGGGCCGCCGAGACGTCGACGTTGCCGTGAACCTGCAGGGCGAGGACTCTCTCGATCGGCACGTCTCCGATGGTCTCGCCGGCCTTGGTGACCCTGATGCGCCCGGCGCTGATCCCGGCCCTCGCACCGAACGTCGACAGGTGGACGACCTGCGTGTCGGGGTCCAGAACGCGCACCTTGCGAGTGATAGGTCCGAGCTGCCGCTCGTCGGGCAGGCAAACGCCGATGTGGGAACAGCGGCTGCACCTCGGGTCGTCCTCGAGTGGAGGCGGCGCCTGAGCGGCGCTCACGACCCGGCGTGTCTCGGCCACCGCCTCCTCGGCAGCCGCGAAGAGCTCTGGCGTGAGTTCCACGGGCACACGCCTGTTGTGGGTCGTGAAGTACACCTCGGTTCCCGCGACCTCGTAGCCGCTCTGGGCGAGGCAGGCTGCCTGCAGGGCGAGCTGCACACGCATCGGGTACGTGACCTCCGGCTCACGGCGGACCGGGCTCGCCTTGTACTCGCGCACCACCACGCCGGCGTCGGTGACCTCGGCTGCGTCGATCCGCCCGACCACGCCCCACTCGGGGTGACCGACGTCTATGGCTCGCAGCTCGCTACCCCGAGCCGTGGAAGGGTCGTGCACCCGGGAGTGGTCGGACGTTCCGCTCGCCATCTGCATCGTGTCGGTC
>DASVDQ010000099.1 GCA_036381035.1 Trueperaceae bacterium
GCGTTCGTGAAAGCGTTCTCGCCCCGGCGCACCCTGCTGGTGGGCGGCGACGGGATCCCGCTGCGCGAGTTCCTCGCGAGGCCGGTGACGCACTGGATGCAGGACTGAGCCCCCGCGGAACGCCCCGCTCGACCCGCCCAGTAGCATGGGACGCGAAGCTCTGGGGGGCGCGAGTTGTTCGTAGAGATGTTCGGTTCGGCCCTGCGTCAGGCGTTGCCGCTCCTCGCCGTCCTCGCCCTGGCGTTCGTCGCCTTGGTGGTGCTCAAAGGACGCTCGAGCGGAGCGGGCTCGAGGCCCGCGAGCTTCCCCTACGTGCGGCGACCTGGCCTGTTCACGGAGGCCGAGTCCAAGTTCCTATGCGCACTCCGTGCGGCGGTGCCGGACCTCGACGTGTTCGGGAAGGTGCGCCTCGAGGACGTGGTGGAGGTCCGCCGCGGCCTGTCGGAGGGCGAACGGGCGTCCGCCCGCAACCGCATCAAGTCGCGGCACCTGGACTTCGTCCTCACCGACCCCGCCTCGACCCGGATCGTGTGCGTGGTCGAGCTCGACGACAGGAGCCACGCCACGAAGCGGTCTATGCGGTCGGACGAGGTGAAGGAGGGCGCGCTGGCAGCCGCTGGCGTACCGCTCCTGCGCGTGCCGGTTCGCGCGTCCTACGACGTGGAGGAGCTGAAGGGACGCGTGGCCGCGGCGTTGAACCCTGAGCCGCTTGCCGCCGGACCGAGGCCGCGCGGCAGGATGTAGGCCAAGCGCCGGCGGATCGCAAGCCCATCGTTCGGCAGGTCGAAGGTCGGCTCGCCGGTGGGTCGCAGACCGAACCTGCGGCGGCATCCAAGCGAGAGAGCCACCGCCTACTTGAGGCCTAGCGAACGACCTCGTAGGCGAGGAGGCGGCCGCCGGCATCGAGGACCACCAGGTCGCCGACGAGGCTGACCGCCGGGGAGCCGCCGCTGCTCGCTGCGGCCACCCCTACCTGCGACTTCGCCACGGACAGGGCGCCCAGGTCGAGCCACACGAGCTCGCCCAGGTCGGTGACCAGCGCGAGGGTGCCGCCGGCCTGGTCGAGCACGGAGAAGCTCGGGCTGGTGCCCGGTAGCGGCAGGCGCCACGGCTCAGAACCGTCGATGGGGTCCAGGGCGACGAGGTCGCCGAAGCTGCGGTGCGCGAGGACCGCGGCTTCGCCGGCGAGCGCCACCGTGATGCCCTCCCGGTCGCCGCTCACGTGGGCGCGCCAAGACTCGCGGCCGGTCGCGTCGAAGGCGACGTAGACGCGGCCCTCCCCGCCGACGTCCGCTACCAGGGCGTGTCGTTAGCCGAGCAGGACATCTGCCTCCCACACGGGGCGCAGGCTCGGCGGCTGCGCGTCTGCGGGCGCGGCCGCGAGGGCCAGCGCGGAGAACTGGAGCGCCGCCTAGAACGACGCTGGGCGCATGAGGACAGGTTAGCCGCGGGCAGCGGGGTCGAGCCGCCGGCGTGCCGCCTCCGCTAAGACGGCCACGGCAGCTCGGCGCCGTCGAGCCTTCCCTCCAAGGCCCGCCGGTAGCGCTCCACGGAGCGCCGCACGGCGTCCTTGGCGCCCGACTCGATGACCGTTCCCCACCAGCCGCCGTGGATGCGCTCGAACGCGAACGGCGCGACGGCCGCGCCGACCCTCTCGACCTCCCGGGCGGGCAGGGGGATCTGGTTCGGGTAGGAGTACAGGAACGAGACGTGCCTGCGGTCGGGGACGACCCTGATGATGTCGCTGGTGAGCAGCGCGCCGCGGCCGCCGGCCCCGGCGGGCCAGTGGAGCACGGTGCCGCCGGCGAAGTGGCCGCCCGCCCGCACGAGCGTGACGCCGCCGAACAGCTCCAGGCGCTCCCCCTGCCAGAACCGGATGCGGGGGCTGGGATGGGTCACGTGCTCCCGGTCCGCCTCGTGCAGGTGGACGGTCGCGCCCAGCAGCTCGGCGAACAGGGCGATGCCCGTGTAGAAGTGCGGGTGCGACACCGCGATCGCCGCCACGCCGCCGAGCTCCTCCAGGCGGGCCCGGCCGGCCTCGGTGAGCACCGGCACGCAGTCCCATAGCACGTTGCCCTCCGGCGTCCTCACCAGCAGGGCGCGCTGGCCGATGCCCACCGGCGGCTCGACGCCCACCCCGTGGAGGTCTGGCTCCACCTCCTCGATGCGGTTCACGTGGTCCTCGGCCAGGCTCGCCAGGCTCAGCCAGCGCTGGCCGCCGGTCGGCACGTACTGGCGCTCGTCGGCGCAGATGCGGCAGGTGTCGGGCCGCGGGGCGTCGCCCGGGTAGTGGGCCCCGCAGGTCGCGCATACGTGAGCGGCAACCGGGGTCACGCCACCGCTCCCTCTCGCCCGGCGCCCGTCACGAGCGACCTCACCAGGCCGAGGAACGTGGCGGCCCAGGCGGCGACGGCCGCGACGACGAAGACGCGCGAGACGCCCTCGAGGAAGCCCAGCTCGAGCGCCCGCGCCAGGTGGTGGCTGCACAGCGTGTACATGCCCAGCGGGAAGACCATCCCCCAGTACGCGGCGTCGTAGCGCAGCGGGAAGCGCTTGACCAGGTGCCGCCACACGCCGAGCACCACGAGCATGGGTATCCACCAGGTGCCCGTGGCCCAGAAGAGGATCGTCACGCCCTTCAGGAGCGGCTCGATGGCCGCGAGCAGCGACGAGCCGGCCGTCTCGCCGTGCACGATCAGCAAGGTGCCGGCGAGCGTCGAGATGGCCATGGCCCCCATGTTGATCCAGTAGGGCGGGGTCAGGTCCGCGGGCGAGAACGCGTAGAAGACGTGGCGGTAGAAGATCAGCGCCATCAGCCAGACGTAGAGCATGCCGCCCCACAGCCACATGGAGAGCGCGAGGAACCAGAGCGGCGGCAGCAGCGAGCCCTCGACGGCCGGGACGATCTCCAGGGCCAGCACCACCACCGACTGCGTCGCCACGACGGCCAGCAGCCAGCCGCCCGTGATGCCGCCGGCCAGGTCGGGCTTCGACTCCTTGATCGTCAGGCCGGCGAACACCGTGAACGTGAGGAGCGTCCACAGCGCCAGCGTCAGCACCCACAGCGCGCTCGCGACCCAATAGGCCGCCCACAGCGCGACGAACTGGCTGCCGAGGACCCCCGTGGCCGCTACCACCGTGAAGAAGCCGGGCCCGTTCACGTGGTCGAAGAGGTCCGCCAGCAGCGCCCGTCGGTGGCGGGCGAGGCGGGCGACCGTGAGCGCCCAGAGCAGCGCGTAGGCGACCACGTTGAGCGCTCCCAGGGCGTCAGGCAGCAGGGGCAGTCCGAGCTCGCGGCCGGCGATGGCGATCACGCCGGTCGCCATGACCAGCGCGAAGTAGGAGGAGGGCAGGTTCCTCACGCCGGCGTCGAGGCGGGCCGCGATCCCTGCCGAGCCGTGCCGAGGCGATGTGCTTGCTTGACCTGGCATCGGGGCCCCAGCCTACGCCTGGTGCCCACCTCGGACGGGAGGTGCGCGGCGAGGCGGCGGCCGGTGGCTGGGCTCGGGTTCGGCGGCGGGGCGTGGGGTCGGCGGCGAGGTGGGCGGGACGGGCGCAGGTCCGCGGCGGGACGGGCGTCCTACTGGGACCCGGAGAGGTCCTTCGTGCCGAGGGAGCGCAGCAGGCGCCCATCGAGGCCTATCACGTCGCTGTGGAGCGCGCGGAGGCTGGCCGCTCTCTCGTGAGCCGGGTTGACGATGACCTCGTGGTCGTAGATGCGCCAGACGCGCACTCAGTACACCCCGTACTCGATCTTCCCGAGCGTGCCCTTGACGCGCTCGTACCCGTCGATGCTGTCGAGATGGTCTATGGGCCGCTCGTTGTCGAGGCTGATGATGGGGCTGGTGAGCCACCTGCGAGCGAGCTCCTCGTCCCTGAACACTCGTGTGGTTTCCTCGAGCACCTTCTCGACCATCTCGACCTTCAGGCTCTCTCCGCTCTTGAGGTGCTCTTCCTCGGCGCGGCGCAGGTAGGTGCGGGGGTCGATGCCGAGGAAGTCCGCGTGTTCCTTCTGGGTGAAGCCGACCCTACGGCGGACATGCTCTGCCACCCCGAACGACCGCGGCCGCACACCGCTCGTGGGGCCGTGGCGTCCCCGGGGGCCCGTCCGGCGCTCGCGCCCCTCGTGCGTTCGCGCCTCCGCTCAATCGCTCACGCGGGCCACCCACCAGTCGCCCTCCTCGACGAACAGCTCGACCCTCACGCCGCCCTCCAGCTCGACGAAGAAGTAGTCGCGGTGGAGCTCGTGGCCGTCCCACCAGCGGCCGTCGTAGCGCCAGCGGTCGATGACGGTGAGGACACGGCGCGGGCGGGCGGCCTGCCCCCGCGGGGCGGGGCGGCCCGTCGGGGAGCCGGGGCCGCCGGTCGGAGTGGGGGCGCGGGCGGGCGGCGGGCCGGCGTCCTCGGGCGCCGCGTCCCGCGCCCGCCGCGGCCCGGGCGGCGCCCACGTCACGGCCATGAGGGAGCCGTCGGGGGAGAGCTTGACCGTGGCGGGCGTCATCAGCAGGCGCATGGGACCTCGATCCGTCGGGCGCGGCCGGCGCGGCGCGCCGCGCACCCTATGAATCATAGGGTAACGGCGAGGCGGCCCCGTGCATGAGAGCGTCGTCACCGCGGCGGACACAGCGCGCCGCACGCGTCCCTCACGGCTCTCGCGCGGCCGCTACCAGCGCCGGCGCGACGGAAAGTAAGAGAACGGTGAGAAGAGACCTGGCATGCTCTCGCCGTGGCGGAGGACTCACACCTCTGGGGTGGTCACGCCTGCGTGCCGGAGGCGGCTCCTGGGCTCAGGCTCGGCCTGCCCGGCGACAGCCTCGCCTCCGTGGCCACGAAGACGGGCACGCTCGCCCTGCTGGCCTCGGGCCACGGCGTGGAGGTCATGAACGTCGACCTCCAGGACGGTGAGCGGCTGAACCTCGTCCCCGCCGAGGACGGGCGCAGCGCCCTCGAGGTCGGGGTCGTCGTCTCCGGGGTGCTGACGGCGCCACCGGAGCTCGAGGGTCGCCTGCTGCCGCCCGGCAGCGTGATCACCGCCGAGGGCCTGCGCCGGCCCGTCAGCTTCACGGCGCAGGGCGAGGTCTAGCTCGTCTACGTGACCTCGAGCCCCTTCTTCGAGGAGATCCGCCGCGACCTCAACGAGCTCCGGCGCCTGGCCGTGGAGATCGAGGTCACCGACGGCTACACGGCCGACCACTGCGAGAGGCTCCAACGCCTCTCCTACGCCACCGGACGGGAGCTGGGGCTCGACGCCGCCAGCCTCTACACCCTCGACTTCGGGGCGTACCTGCACGACGTCGGCAAGGTGAAGGTGCCGCGCGAGATCCTGACCAAGCCGGGCAAGCTCACCGACGAGGAGTGGGCGATCGTCAAGCTCCACCCCACGTACGGACGCGAGCTGCTGGAGCCCACGTTCATGCGCGACGCGGGCGCGATCGTCGAGCAGCACCACGAACGCCTCGACGGCAGCGGCTACCCGCATGGCCTGGCCGGCGACGAGGTGCTGACCGAGTCGTACATCGTCGCCGTCGCCGACACCTACGACGCCATGACCACCGACAGGCCGTACCGTTCCGCACTCCCCGCGCAGGCCGCGTTCGACGAGCTCGAGCGCCTGGCCGGCGTCCACTACCCGCGCGACGTAGTGCGCGCGTTCCGCTCGGCCGTCACCCAGGTCGAGCCCTTCCCCCACGCTGAGGACCGCCGCTGTGGGGGCGCGGCGATTCTCTGAGAGAGGAGTGTCGGTGAAACGTCAGCTTCGCGTCCTCGTCATCCTCACCGCTGCCCTCGCCATGGCGAGCAGCGCATCGGCCAGGGACTTCCACCTGTTCCTGAACGTGCCGATCGTCACCGCGGTGACAGACCGGCTGCCGCTGGGAGGCATCGGGGATGGGCTCCACGCCGCACAGGAGAGCGTGCACGAGGTCGTCGGACGCCTCACCGGGGTGCGCCTCCCCCACGACTACCTGTGGCTGCACCTCGGCAAGACCAGGGTCCCGATCGACCCCATCAACTTCAGCCGCTGATCCGCTAGCCGGTCAGCCACGAGGTGGCGCCCCCACGGGCGCCACCTCTCTCTTGCCCTCGGCGGGCCGCTGTCCGGCGGGGCGCCCGCTGCGGTCGGCGCCCATCATGCGCAGGAACTCGGCGGCGATCGCCGGGTCGAACTGGCGGCCGGCCTGCGAGGCGATGTAAGCGAGCGCCTCCTCGCGCGACCACGCCGGCCGGTAGGGCCTGTCGTTCGTCAGCGCGTCGTAGACGTCGACGATCGCGAAGATGCGCGCGGCGCGCGGGATCTCGTCGCCCTTGAGGCCCAAGGGGTAGCCGGTGCCGTCCCACCGCTCGTGGTGCAGGTAGGGGATCTCGAGGGCCGGCCACAGGAACGGGATTGGCTTGAGCAGCTCGTAGCCGTGCGTCGTGTGGCGCTTCATCACCTCCCACTCCTCGCGGTCGAGCTTGCCGGGCTTCAGCAGGATCGCGTCGGGCACGCCCATCTTCCCGATGTCGTGGAGCAGCGCGCCGCGACGGACGTGCATCAGCTCCTCGCCGCGGATGCCGAGCCGGGCCGCCAGCGCCACCGACAGCTCGGTGACGCGGCGGCTGTGACCCTCGGTCTCCTGGTCCTTGAGGTCCAGCGCCCGCGCCCAGCCCTCGATCGTGCGGTCGTAGGAGAGCGTGAGCTCGTCGTGCGAGCGCTTCAGGCCGGCGATGAGGTTCGCCTTGGCGATCGCGATCGCGGCCTGGGCCGCCACCGTCTGGAGGAACTCGTGCCACTCGTCGTCCGGCGCTATGCGCCGGCGGGTGAAGAGCTCCAGCGCGCCCACGAGCTCCTCGTTCGCGACCAGGGGGACGGCGACGTACGACTCGAAGCCCTCCCGCGCGTACTGGTAGTGGCGCCACAGGCGGCGCGCGATCTCGTCGGACCCGCGCAGGACTATGACCGCCCTCTGCTCCACGCAGCGGCCCATCAGGCCGTGGCCGACGGGCACCGAGACCGGACGCCACTCCGAGTCGCGGAAGCCGCGCCTGGCGCCGAAGACGAGCCGCTCCTTCTCGGCCGAGTAGAGGAGCACGTTGCCGGCGTCCAGGTGGAGGCGGTCCAGAGCCACCTCGAGGATCAGCCCGAGGGTCTCGCGGAGGTCGCCGGCCTTGGCGATCGCGGCGTCGATGGCGTGCACGGCGCTGAGGGCGTGGAGCCGCTCGCGGAGCACGGCGTTGAGGGCGTCGATGCGGGCGTGGGCGGCGTCGAGCTCGCGCCGGTCGATGCCGACGCCGGCCAGGAAGCGGTCGCCCCTCGACCTCACGCGGGCCGCGACCACGTAGAGGGGCACGTGGTGGCCGTCCCGCGACAGCACGCGGACCTGGAAGCTGGCGCTGCCCGACTCCAGCGCCTCGGCCATCGCGCCGCGCGCGGCCTCGCGGTCCTCTGGCGCGACGAGGCTCAGGGCGTGCGACCGCCGCAACTCCGCCTCGCTCACGCCGAGCAGGTCGAGGACGTTCTTGTTCCACTGCACGAAGCGGCCGGCCTCGTCGACCACGTAGTACGCGCCGGGGAAGCTGTCGCGGATGGCCTCGTTGAGCTCGCGCTGGGCCTCGAGCTCCGCCCTCGCCTCCAGCGCCTGCACGCGCAGTGCCGACTCGTGCGCCGCAGCCCTGAGCAGCGCCCAGCGCAGCGTGATGCCGAACCGCTCGAGGAGCACGACGATCGCCACGTAGACGACGCTGAAGTCGAGGGCCGACGCGCGGCCTAGCCACACGGAGCCGAACTGGGAGCCGAGCTGGAGGCCGTCGCCGGTGCCGGGGGTCGGCGCGTCGAGGCCGGGCTGGGCGCCGGGCCCGAGGGTCGCGACGAATGGCGCCAGCCACACCGTCGCCAGGGACGCCGCGGCGGTGATCACGAGGCCGCGCCGGCCGAGGGTGAGCCCGGCGAGCGCGAGGGGGATGAACAGGTGGTACGGCGTCAGGAGGGAGCCGGCCGGCGCCAGCCGCGAGGCGTTCAGCGCGACGAGGAACGCGGCCGTGACGAGCCAGACGGCCGCCGCGCTGCGCCCGCGGTGGTTGAGCACCAGCCCCGTCGCGAGGATCGCGATGATGACGACGGGGAAGGCGTAGAGGTAGCGGCCGGGAGCATCGACGGCGTGCGGGCCCGCCACGAGGCGCGCGAGCACCAGGACCAGGAGCGTCGCGAGGAACACGGTGAGGACCTGGCGGCGCCGCGCCTCGAAGCGCGCCATCACCAGGTCGTGCGCCGTCGGCTGCGGCGAGCGTGCGGCGTCTCTGGCCGGCGTCTCTGGCGTCTCTTCCATGCTGCGAGCGGCCAGGTTAAGCCGGGGCTACTTACCCGACTCTTACAGCCGCCCTGGGAGGGGCCCGGTCGGGCCCCGGCCGCCGCGGCGCGCGGCGTCCGTCCCGGGCGCGGGTCGGGGCCCGCGCGTCCGGGCTGGCCGCGGGAGGCCGCGGCGTGCAAGTCTGCCAGCCATGCGCGCCGATCCGACGGAACCCGCGCTCGTCGCCTCCGGCCTGAGCGTGCGGCTGGGCGGCGTGGTCGTCATCGAGCGCGCCGACCTCAAGCTCGCCGCCGGCGACCTCGTGCTGCTGACCGGCCCCAACGGGGCGGGGAAGAGCACGTTCCTGCGCGCGCTGGTCGGCCTCGTGCCCGCGAGCGGCGACGTCGCGATCGCGGGACGCCCCCCGGCCTCGCTGTCGGGGCGCGCCGCCTTCGCCTTCGTCCCCGACGAGCCGGCGCTCTACGAGGACATCACGCTGGCCGAGCACGCCTACCTCAACGCCGCGCTCTACGGCGACGCCGGCGCCGAGGGCCGGGCGCTCGAGCTCCTCGGGCGGTTCGGGCTCGGCGAGCGCACAGACGAGTTCCCTGGCACCCACTCACGCGGCATGAGGCAGAAGCTGGCCCTGTCGCTGGCTCTCGCCCTGGAGCGTCCCGTCACGTTGCTCGACGAGCCCTTCAACGCCCTCGACCTGGGGTCGCAGGAGCTGCTGGCGCGGCTGCTCGCCGAGCGCGCCGCCGCGGGCGGCGCCGTGCTCCTCACCGGCCACCAGCGCGACCTCGCCGGTCTCCTGGGCGCCCGCGTCGTGGCGATGGACGGCGGCCGGCTCGAGGCCGTCGGCGCCGCCGCGCCCGCCGCGTCGGAGGGCGCGTGACTGCGGCCTCGGCTCCGGAGGGCGCCCGGCGCCGTACGAAGGCCGCGCAGGGCGCGTGAGCGTGGTCGCCGTCGCGGACGCCGCCCGCGCGGTGTCCTTCCTCCGCCGCCGCACGCTGCTGCGCTCGGCGCGGGCCTACGCCCGCTGGGTCGGCAGGGCGGTCGGCTGGTGGACCGTCGCCTACCTCGTCTTCTGGCTCGCCGTGTTCGTCGCCTCCGGCGTGCAGCTGGCCCTCGTACCCGCCGCCGAGCCCCTGCCCGCCGAGCTGGCGGCGCTGGCCTCGGCCGGGCTGGCGGTGTGGCTGGCGCTGCCGCTGCGAGCCCGCGTGCCGCCGGTCCACCTCGACCGGCGCGACCTCGTGCGCCTGGCGCTGGCGCCCGTGCCACCGCGCGCCGCGCTCGGCTACCGCCTGTGGCTGCGAAGCGGCGCCGCCGCCCTCGGCGGGGCCGCCCTCGGCGCGGTGTGGTCGCTGTTCGCCGGCTCGTACCTCCGCTTCGCCGCCCCGTGGGCCGCGCTGACCGTGGCCGCCCTGGCCGTCGCCCGTGTACAGCTCGCTTGGCTCCGCTACGTGGGGGCATCCGCCGCGACCCCCGCCGACCGCGGTGCCGGGCGGCTCGGCGGCCTCCTCGCGCTCGCAGCCGCGCTGTCCGCGGCGTCCCCCGCCCTCCTCGCGCTTCTGGGTAGCGCGCCTCGCTGGGACCTGGCCGTGACGAGCGGTCTCGCGGCGGGAGGACCGGCGGTCGCGCTGGCGCCGCTGGCGCTGCTCGCGGTCTCCTGGCTGGCCGTCAGGAGCTCCCTGGCGGAGAGCTGGCCGCCGCGCTTCGCCGCGCAGTGCCTGGTGCTCTCGCAGCTCGGTGGCCTGCGGGCGCTGCAGCTGTTCTCCGCGGCGGCCGGGCTCGACCTGGGCGGCGGGGCCCAGGGCGCGGAGCGCGAGCGGCTCCTGGCGGCGCTCCACGACAGGCCCGGCAGCCTGCGGCCGGCGCGGTCGCTGCGGCGCCCCGCCCCGGGCGGGCCGGCCTGGCTCGCGCTCGCCTGGCGCACCGCGTCGGCGCTGTACCGGCGACCGGCGCGTCAGTGGCCGCGCCTGGCTCTGCAGGCGCTCGCGGCCACCGCTGCCGGGCTGGCGGTGAGCGGGGCGGCAGGCCTCGCGCCCATAGCCCCGGGTGCGCCCGCGAGCGGCGGGGCGTCCTCGGCGGTCGCTCCGGCGCTGCCCGGCGCCGCGCTGGGAGCGTCGCTCGGCGGACCCGTCGCCGTGCTCGTCGCCGGCTTCCTCATTGCCCAGGCGGTAGCCGCGCTGCTCGGACCGGCGCCGCCCTCGCGCCTGGCGCCGCTGGCTCCCGCCGCGCGGACCTGGGGCCGGCTCCTGCCAGTGCTGGCCGCCCTGGCCGTGGTCGCCGCGTTCGCCGCCCTGCTCCTCGACGCCGTCTCCGCGGGGCCGCTGGCGAGCGCCGCGACGGCCGTGGCGGGGTTCGTCGCCCTGACCCTCGCGGCGGCGCTGGTGCTCGAGAAGTACTCGTCGTGGACCGGCGTTCCTCCCACGCGGCTCGAGCCCCAGGCGGTGGCCGCGATCGTGGTCGCGCTGCCGGCGCTGCTCCTCGAGGCGTTCGGCTACGCCTCCTGGACCCTCGTCGCCCAGTGGGTGCTGCTGGGCGTGGTGCTGCTCGTCGACGTCTAGGCGCGCCTAGGCGCCCGCACGCGCCGGGCGCGCGTGCTGCTGATGCCTTTCGTCTTCGGCCGCCGCGACGTGGAGCGGATCGCCGACGTCCCCTGCGGCGATGGAGGGCGTGAGCAGACCCCGGACGCCTACCGCACGCCGATGCGTCCCGCGGGTGCCCCGTTGCTCACGGCGCCTCCAGCCAGGCGTAGACCCAGCTCAGGCCGTTCGTGTTCGAGCAGGTGCCGTCGCCCGTCCAGTCGATGTCGAGCGCCTCGCCGGCCGGCGACAGCATGTCGCGGCCCATGCGGAGCGGGCGCCGCGAGCCGTCCGGCGCGACGAGCGTGGCGGTCACGCGGTACGGCCCGGCGGGCAGGTCGCGCACGTCGTAGTCGCGCGCGGGGTCCGTGATCGTGCGGGTGAACGGCGCGACGGTCGAGCCGTCGATGCGGGGACCCGTGGGCGTGAAGGCCAGCTCGATCGCGTTGCCGGCGTAGTACCCGGCGTTCATCACGCGGAGCATCCCGCCGAAGTGCTCGCCCAGGTCCCGGAGGTCCTCGATGGGGCCGGTGAGCTGCCAGCGGAAGTTCCGCACCGCCCCGTGGGTGGGCACGAACGAGTCGTAGTCGACGGGCGAGTCCATGCCCAGGCGCAGGCAGAGCTGGCTACCGCCGTACTCCACGTAGGCCCAGGCCTTGGCCGTGTAGGGCACGTCGAGGAGTCCCTGCGCCAGGTAGCGGCCGGTGGCGTCGGTCCTGACCTCGACCAGTCCCGTGGTTATCGACGGCTGGATCCACACGCGGGCGCCGGGGATGGGGCGCCCCTGGGTGTCGACCACCGTGCCCGTGACCGTGCGCGGCTGGGCGGCCGGCGGCGGCTGCGCCTGGTCCGCCGGCGGGGCCGGGGGCCGGCTCACCGGCGGGACCGGCGTCTGGCCAGCGGGCGGCGTCGGTGGGGCGCCGCCCCCTCCCGCCGCTCCGCCTGCTCCCGCCGCGGCGATCGTGAGGCGGTAGGCGCCCGACTCGTTCGGGAAGGCGGACGTGACCACGACCGTGTAGCGTCCGGCCTCCGGCAGGGTCACCGTGGCGTTCACGTTCAGGCCCGCCCCGGCGCTGTCGTCCTCCTGGAACAGCGGTCGGTCGCTGGGGTCGAGGACGATCAGGTAGGGGTCGAACTCGGTGGACGTCAGCTCGATGACGACGGTGTCGCCGGCCGCGGCGTCGAAGGTGACGCGGTCGTAGTACTCGCCGCTGGCGAGCTGGGCGTCGCCGGGGCCCAAGCGACCGGCGCCGGCGGCGGCCGTGCCGGCCAGCGCCAGGGCCAGTGCCGCCGCGGCGGCGCCTGTGAAGCGTCGAGACGAACCGGGTAGCCGCATGTCCGACCTCCGCGGGCCGTGCAGTGTGGAGCTCGCCGGAGGATAGCGCCCGCGCGGCGGCGTGGCGGTGGCGGACGCGGCGCGTCGGTCCCGGTGTGGCGCCCGCGGCGCGCCGGTCCCGGTGTGGCGCCCGCGGCGCGGCGGTCCCAGCGTGGCGCCCGCGCGGCGAGGGGTGGTGCGGCGGTCGGCGCGTGCCGCGTGGGCCCCGGCCGCGCGGTGTCTCGCGTCGGCGCGCGCTCAGGCCGCCTCGAGGCCGTAGTCGTCGTCCTCGAGCGAGTACTCCTCGGTGTAGCGCTGGCCCCGGCGCCTGGGGAAGAGCCGGCGCTGCGTCGGAGCGTCGCCCCGGCTCCCGGCGGAGACGCGCGCGGGCAGGCCCAGGCCCTCGTCGTCGCTCACGAGCTCCTCGGCCGGCGTGAACGCGCCGGTGAAGAGGGCGTCCAGGTACCTCGCCGCCGCGACGGTGCCCGGGGCGGGCTCCTGCGCGGGGGCGCCGTGCGCACCGGCGACGTCGGCGACGGCCGGCGTGGGCAGGTAGGGCTGGTCCTCGAACAGCGGCACCGAGGCGGCCAGGGCCGCCTCCGGCACGGGCGCGCGCTCGCCCGCGCCGGCGCGACGGCGCCGGCCCGCGGGGGCGGCCTGCGGCGCGGCGCGCTCGGCCACCGACGCGGCGTCGTACGCCCCTCCCTGCCTGGCGTAGCCCTCCCAGCGGCCGACGCGGTCCGTCGCCTGCGCGTGGGGGTCGTCCCACTCGAGCCGCCGCGGGGCGCTGGGGAAGCGCTCCATGGTCGCCTCCAGCGCCCGCTGCCGCCGCTCCCGGCGCGGCCACAGGCCCTCCTGCACGCCGAGCGGCTCGGGGGCGGCGAGCTCGAGGGTGATCCGCTCGATGGGCTGGCCCTGGGCGCGGCTGTCGTGCAGGGCGAAGAGCGCCTGCTGGCGGATGTGGCGCGCCTGGGTGAGCGGCTGCTTGCTCAGGCGGCTGGCGCGGCGCGTGCTGCCGGGGAGGCTGGCGGTGAGCGTGAGCCGCCGCGCGGCGCGTCCGCCGAGCTGCCTGGCGAGCTCCTCGGCCAGGCGGTCGATGGCTGGGAGGAGCTGGCCCGGCTCGACGACGGGCTCGGTGAAGGCGAGCGACCGGCTGACCGTGGGCACCTGCTCGAAGGGCCGCAGGGCGGTGCGGCGCGGCCCGTGGACGTAGGGGAGGAGGGCGTCTCCCTCCTCGCCCAGGTACGAGGAGACCTGGGAGGGCGTCCACGCGGCGAGGTGGCCGACGGTGCCGAGGCCGAGCCAGGTGAGGCGGGTGAGGTTGCCGTCGGACAGCCCGACCCCGCGCAGGAAGCGCAGCGGGAGACGGGCGAGGAAGCCGTGGACGTCGTCGACCTGCCGCGCCGCGCCCGGCCGCACGCTGAGGGCGGCCAGCTCGGCGGTCTCGCAGTCGGGCGCGACGCCGACGCGTACGCCGTAGGCGGCGGCGAGGGCCTCGGCCTCGTCCGGCTCGAGCCGGGCCAGCGCCCGGCCGCGCGCGAGGCTCTCGACCCAGGGGGTGTGTCCGCTCAGCTCGCGCAGGAGCTCGTCCCAGGCGTGCTGGAGGTCGGGCTCGGCGTAGGAGACCGCCTGCAGGCCCTCGACGCGCAGGCGCGCGCCGTCGAGCCGCATGCCGGGCGTGATGCCGTGGCGCTTGGCGGCGGCGTTCGCGTGGGTGACGCGCTGCTCCTCGACGCTGACGAGGGGCGCCCTGGCCAGCTCCGGGTCGGCCCTGACCGCCAGGAACAGCGGCAGCGGGTCGAAGCAGAGGGCGGCGATCATCGGCGCCCCCTGACCGACAGGCGCAGCGGCGGTCGGCCGACGGGCGGCCGGCCCGGCCGCGGCGGCGTCCCGGCCGGCTGGGTCGGCTTGGTTGCCCGGTTGGGGGGTGTTAGCATGAGAGCGACCTGAGTTCCGACCGCGTTCGCGGTCGACTATGGGCGGCGAAAGGACACATTCTCTTGCTTGGCGGCGGTGGATGTGTCCTTCCGTTTTTGTCCTCGACTAGCGGCCCGGCGGCGAGCCGGGGCCGTCAACCACTCCCTTCGAGGAGCAGGTCCTGCACCACGTCACCGCGGATGAGGCCGCGCATGACGCCGTCCACGTGCAGCTCCGACGCCGGGACCGTGAGCGTGGGGTAGCTGGGGTTGTGGGGCCGCAGCCGGTACGCCGGGGGCCTGTCCCCCGCGCGCGGCTGGCTCCACTCCAGGTACTTGAGCGTGGACTCGTCGTCCCCCACCCTCACGGCGCAGACCTCGCCGGAGCGCTGCGGCTCGCCGCGCTGCAGGAGCACGACGTCGCCGTCCTCGATGCGGTCGGCCATGGAGTCGCCCCGCACGCGGAGCGCGAAGTGGTCGGGCCGTCCGCGGAGCACGAGGTACCCCTCGGGCTCCGGGTAGGTGCCCACGGGCAGGCCGGCGGCGATCTCGCCGAAGAGCGGGACGCCCACGGCGGAGCCGAGCAGCCGCAGGCGCGGCGCGCGGCCGGGGCCGCGGCTCTCGAGCACGAGCTTGCCCTTGGCCTCCAGGGCCTTGAGGTGCTCCCGCAGCGTGGGGTAGGTGATGCCGAAGCTGCGCGCCAGGGACGAGAGGTCAGGCGTGGCGCCCGTGCGCTCGTAAGCGCTCTTCAGCGCCTCGAGGATCTGGGTCTGCTTGAGCGGCCGCGGCGGCATCGTGCCTCCCTCCGTCACCCTTAGAAAATAAGGGTAAGCACAGGATAGGGGCGGTGCGGGCGGCTGTCAAGCGGGACGCGACGCGCGCTCGCGCGGCGGCGGACGCCGGCGACGGACCGGCGGGCGCCGGGGCTCCGCCCGCCCCCTGGCCAGGGGAGGCGGGCGCGAGACCGCCTATGGGAGAGATGTACTGCATCGAGGGCCCGAGTCACTTAGGCTGTCGAGGTCAGCGTCACAGCGCGCCCTGGGGGTGGGGCGCGTCGAGCCACCAGGGGGTGAGCATGATCCAGCGTCGTCACGTCACGTCCTCCCGCGTCGGGCCGGGCCGGTCGCGGCCACCGAGGCCGCGCGGCCCCGCCCCTGCGAGAGCCGCGTGACGCGGGAAGCGTCCGAGCTCTTCTCGCGCGTCGAGAAGCAGCGGATCGCCGTCGTCCAGCGCGTCCTGTGGGTCCTCTTCGCGATCTCCGGGGTCACGCTACTCGCCATCGTGCTGGGCTCGAGCGGCGCACCGTGGCGCGAGACGCCCTTCTGGGTGAACCTCATCGCCCTGCCCGTGCTGGGGGCGGCGCTGTGGCTGAACCACAGGAACCGCTTCGCCTTCGCGGTCTCCATCGTCATGGTGGTGCTGGTGCTGGCGGGCACGGCGCCGCTGATGCTGGGAGGGCTCGACGGCAGCCCGCTCAGCCTGCTGATCCTGGCCGTGCCCATCGTCCTCGCGGGCCTGGTCCTCACGCGGCGTGCCCTGGTCGTCGTCACCGCCTGGTCCGTGGGGGTCGTGGCGCTGACGACGGCGCTCGAGGCCCGCGGGCTGCTGCCCTCCGCCGGCGGGCCCGACCTCAACCTCGCCGTCCAGGCGGTCGTGCTCCTGCTGCTGATCGCGTTCTTCCTCGACCGCTTCGGCCTGGTGTTCCGGGCCACGCTCACCGACGCCCTCGACTACCAGGTCCGGCTCAAGGAGCAGGCCAACGACCGCCTGCGGACCCAGGCCGCCCTGCTCGAGCAGAAGAGCCTGACGGAGGCGATGATCGAGAACACGCCAGGCCTGTTCGCGCTCATCGGGCACGACGGCAGGCTCAGCCGCTGGAACCGCAGCCTGCAGCGCGTGCTCGGCCACACCGAGTCGGACCTCGAGGGGCTGGCCTCGACGGACCTGGCCGCGCCGGAGGACCGGCCGGCGTTCGCCGACCTGCTCCGCGAGATCCTCGAGCGCGGCGTCGGCTCCGGCGAGGTGAGGCTCGCGACCCGCGACGGACGCAAGGTGCCGTTCATCATCCACGGCGCGCGGCTGACGCTCGCCGGCGAGGACTTCATCATCGGCATGGGCCTGGACCGCAGCGAGGTCGCCGCGGCGCGCTCGCGCATCGAGAGCCTGGACAGCGAGCTGCAGGAGAGGCTCGAGCACATCACGGCCCTGCACGAAATCGACAGGGCGATCACGGGCAGCCTCGACCTGGGCCTCACCCTCGACGTGATCCTGCTCCAGGTGACCCGACGCCTCCACGTGGACGCCGCCTCGGTGCTGCTCTTCGACCCCTCGCGCAACATGCTCGTCTTCGGCGCGAGCCGCGGCTTCCACGGCAAGGTCCTCCGCAGCACCGCCCTCAACCTGGGCGAGGGGCTGGCGGGGAAGGCGGCGATCGACAGGAGCCGCGTCGTCGTCGTCGGCGCCGACGAGCTGAGCGCCTCCTTCCCGCCCGACAGCAAGGTCCAGGCCGAGGGGTTCGAGAGCTACGTGGCCACCCCCCTCGTCGCCAAGGGCAGGCTGCAGGGCGTGCTCGAGCTGTTCCACCGCAGCGAGCTCGAGCCCGACGACGACTGGCACGACTTCCTCACGACCCTGGCCACCCAGGCGGCGATCGCGCTCGACAACGCTACGCTGTTCGAGAGCCTCGAGCGCTCGAACCTCGAGCTGCGGCTGGCCTACGACAGGACGATCGAGGGCTGGGCGCGCGCCCTCGACCTCCGCGACGAGGAGACCGAGGGCCACAGCAGGCGCGTCACCGACATGACGGTGCGACTCGCCGAGCGCATGGGCATGCCCTCCGAGGAGCTCGTGCACGTCAGGCGCGGCGCGCTGCTGCACGACATCGGCAAGATGGGCGTCCCCGACCGCATCCTCCTGAAGCCGGCGAAGCTCGACCCCGACGAGTGGGAGATCATGAAGAAGCACCCCACCTACGCGGTCGACCTCCTGTCGCCGATCGAGTTCCTGCGGCCGGCCCTCGACATCCCGTACGCTCACCACGAGCGCTGGGACGGCAACGGCTACCCGCGCGGCCTCTCCGGCGAGCGCATACCGCTGGCCGCGCGCATCTTCGCCGTCGTCGACGTCTACGACGCCCTCACCTCGGACAGGCCGTACCGCGCCGCCTGGCCACCCGAGAAGGCGCTCCAGTACATCAGAGAGCAGTCGGGCCAGCACTTCGACCCGCGGGTGGTCGACGAGTTCCTCGAGATGATCGCGCAGGGCTGACGGGCGCGGGCGAGCCCGCGCCGGAGCGCCGGCCCAGGGGGGGCGTACGGCGCTCGCCGGCGCGCGGTCCCGTTTACGGCCGACCGGGCCCCGCCCCGCCCCCGAGCGGCCGGTGTGGCCGACCCCACAGGCGCTTCGTGGTGCGGGCCAACGAAGCGCGGGGAGTTCGGCGCGTTATCGTCGGCCTCATCCGGCCCTCATGGGCCGCGGGAAGCCCCCGATGATCCGACCGCTGAGACGCCGCCTCCCCAAGCCCCACGCCGCGTTCGCCGAGCTGCTCACGGCCGAGGAGGCGCAGGAGTACCTGCCGCTCTCGCGCACGAGCGAGGCGCTCGTCTACTTCGCGGTCCACGGCTACGGCTGGGACCGCGGTCAGGGGTGGCCGGCCCGCCGGCAGCGCCGGCGGCGGCCCGTCGCGATCGTCACCTGGGACCCTCGGGCGCGGGAGGTGCGCGGCGTGACGTGCTTCACATACCCGTTCTGCGTCGAGTACCACTCCCTGCTCATGGTCATCGAGAGGCCGCAGGACCTCGACGACCTCGTCGACAGCCTCCACCCCTTCGTCGACCCGCGCGACCGGCGGGTCCGCCTGGCGTGAGCGTCGCGCGCTACCGACGGCTCACGGCCGGCGAGCTCGAGCCCTTCGCCGGCCGCGACTGGGTGGCGTGGGGGGCGAGCCGCGACCCGCGCTCGTTCCGCCTCGACGGCGTCTCGCTGCACGTCCCCGACCACCCCGAGCCCGTCGTGTTCGTGTGGTCATTCGCGACGGTCAGCGGCGACGAGCGCGGCACGCCCGTGTTCAGCCACGTGCCCTACCCGCACGACCTCCCCAAGCAGGCGCGCCGGACCGTCGAGGCGCTCCAGTCGTACGACGGGCCCTTCGCGGGCTTCCTGCGCCTCCTGGACTCGCTCGCCTCGCGCCTGGACTGAGCGCCCGCGCCCGGACCGCGGCCAGGCGGCGCCATACCGCGCCACCATAGCCGGACGGCGGGCGTGGCGCGGCGTCGCGCCGGCCGTCACGGGGGCATCACGATGGCGTCACGGCCCGTTCCCTACCCTCCGACCGAGCCAGCGAAGCTGGCCCGAAGGAGGTCGGCGATGAAGAAGGCACAGGTCCTGCTCCTCGGCGTCATCCTCGCTGCGTCCTCGATCACCACGGCACACGTCGGCGCCACCTACGACCGCGGCACGTCTGGCGGCTCCGCCGCGGACTTCTCGAGCTCCTACCCCTGGTCGCTCACCGACCCGCGGGCGAGCGTGGCGGTGAGCGAGAGCGAGCTGTTCCCCGGCTACCCGCAGCCGAGCCACGCGGCGCGGGCCGCGACCGACGCGCGCCTGCAGCGCGTCGGCCTCGCCGCCCCGCCGGAGCGCGTCGTGCTGTTCGGCGGCCAGGGGCTGAGCCAGTACCTCGTCCCCTGAGGAGCACACCGAGCCCGGCGCGTCGACCGCGACGGGCCGCCCCCGCGCGCCCCCGGGGCACCGAGCACCCGAGGGCGCGCGGGGGCAAGTGGCGCGTAGTGCGGGCGCGAAGGCACGGCTTCGCGGAGGACGGGGAACGGGCGTAGTACCACGGAGCCCTCAGGAGCCTGGGACTCGTCTCATGCCGGGCTCTGGCACCATCCGTTGCCGGGTCGGGGCGGGCGCGAAGGGCGCCCGAGAGGCGCCACCACCTTCGCTACGCGTTCGGCGCCCGCCGCGGCCCTCCACCTCCGCGCCTGCGGTGCGACGGATTCCCATGCTGTGGTCACGGGGTGGCTGTAGCTTGGTGCACGGATGTCACAGGGCGCACCTCGGCAGGGGGTCGGGGGTCCATCTGGACGCCCACGCTCGCTCGCGCGCCCGTCAGGGGCGCCGCCCTGTGGGTGCTGCTCGGTGCGGCGACCGCGGGCGCGGCGCTCGTCGTTCTCGCCTGGTACATGGGGTTGGGCGACCCCTTCACGAACCTCGTCGTGCTGGCGGCGATCGGCTGGCTCACCGTGGCAGGCGTCGTGGGGGGCGAGCCGCGGCGCTACGTACTGGCCGTCACCCCGTACGCGCTGGCGGGGCTGACCCTCGTCACGCTCGCCGTGCTCCAGGCGACCGGGGACCCGGGTGAGATCCGGCACACGAACGCGCTCCTCGGGGCGTTCCTTACGCTGCCCGTCGTCTACCTGCTGTTCTTCCTGCTCAGGCGCCCGTCCGAGGCGCTGTGGGCGGCGATCGTCACGCTCGCCGCCGCCGTGGCCCTGCAGCTCGCGCTGCCGCCCGCCGTAGCAGGCAGGCAGACGGAGGCCACCTGGGTGGGCCTCCTCACGGCCGCGTGGCACGGCGTCCTCGTCCTGCTCTTCTACTCTGTGCCGCGCCTGCGCTCGGCCAAGGACCTGCTCGAGGCGGTGATCGGCAGCTCGCGCGACGCCGTGGTCCTCGTCAGCCCGACGGTCGAGGAGCCGGCGGACGGTGCCGCCCGCGCCGTGACCCTGGCCCCGGTGAGCTTCGCCAACGAGGCCGCCAGGCGCCTGTTCGCCGCGCGCCCCGGCGAGGACCTGCTGGCGTCCGGGCCTCTGGCGGGGGAGACGAGCCTGCACGAGCGGCTCCTCGAGGCGGAGCGCGGCGACGGCGCGGTGAGCAGCAACGTCTCCCTGCCCACCCTCGAGGGCCCCGTCTGGTTCCGCGTGACGGCGGCGGCGTTCTGGGGCGGGGTCGCCGTGACGTTCGCCGACATCACCGAGCATAAGGAGGACGAGTCGCGGGCCCTCGAGCTCGCCCACACCGACCCACTCACCGGGCTGACGAACCGGCGCGGCTTCGAGGCCGAGGCCGAGGAGTGCCTGAAGGCGGCCGCGGCCGCGGGCGAGGAGGTCGCGCTGTGCTACCTCGACCTCGACGGCTTCAAGGCCGTGAACGACCGCCACGGTCACGACGTCGGCGACGACCTGCTGCGGCACGTCGCCGGCAGGCTCCGCACGGCCGTGCGCGCGTCCGACCTCGTCGGTCGCATCGGCGGGGACGAGTTCGTGATCCTCGCCACGGGCCTGGACCGGGACGCCAGCGTGGCGTACTTCGAGCGCGTCCGCGCGGCGGTGGACGCCCCCTACTCGGTGACGGGCCTGCGGCTGGACGTCACGGCGAGCCTCGGCGTGGTGCCGCGCGTCGCGTCGCTTCCGTCCGCGCTCGCCCGCGCCGACGCCGCCATGTACCGGGCCAAGCAGCGCGGCGGGGGCGTCGAGCTCGACACCGAGCCGCCCTAGGGGCGCGGCGCGGCGGAGAGCGCCGTCCGGGGCAGCGTCGGCGCGGCCGGCGCGGTCGGCGGGTCGCCGTGGGCCAGGGTCTCCCGGAGCGCGCGTCGCGAACCAGGGGGCGGCATAATGCTTGTCGACCTAGGGAGATGGCAGAGGTGAGGCAGTTCACGCTCTCTGCGTTCTTCGGGTTCCGCGGTCGCCCGATGAGGGTGATCACACAGGTGCCGAGGGACGCGATGACACGTGAGCACTGGTTCGCCGAGTCGGGCCTCGAGGCCAGCCTCACGACCGAGGAGCTGAGGATGCTCAGGCGCGAGCGCTACCTCTACGACCCCGAGACGAACACGATCCACCTCGACCTGGAGGACGCGACCGGCAAGCTGGTGCTCGACGAGGCCGGACGCCCCGTCATGGAGGCCGAGCGCGACACCGAGACGGGAGAGCTCCGCTCCCTGCGCTTCCACCTGCCGCAACCCGAGGGCGTGGAGCTCACGGTCGGACCGGACGAGTCGTCGCCCGGCGCCGTCGACCTCTCCGCGCTCACGGCGGACCACAGGTTCGACAGGCGCGGACGTCCCACGTACACGCGCTACCGCGACGAGTCCGGACGGGTAGTCGAGGAGCGCTTCTACACCTACGACGCTCGCGGCTTCCTCGCCAGCGTCATGCGGCTCAGCCCCAGCGCCGCGCTGCGGGTCCTGTTCGAGTACGAGGTGGACGGACCCGGCAACTGGACGACGAGGCGGGCGCTGCGCCGCGACCTGATGAGCGGCGCCGAGGCGCTCAGCGTGGCGCTGCGCGAGATCGCGTACTGGCGTCAGTAGTCGGGGTCAGAGGTGCAGGTCGGAGTCGCCCTCGGCGAGCAGCAGCGCGCCGAGGTGCAGGCGGACGGCCTTGGCCGTCGCCGCCTCGACCTCCGGCAGCCGCGGCTCGTAGAGCGGCGGGACCGGGTCGGGCCGCGGGTGACCGATGCCGAAGCCCTGCACGTGGGTAGCGCCGAGCTCGCGCAGGCCGTCGCACAGCGCGGGGTCCTCCACGCCCTCGATGACGACCACGGGGAAGCGCTCGCCGAGCTCGCGCACGAAGCGCTCGAGCTCCCGGCGCCGGCTGCCGTCGGCGAGGCCGCCGGTGACGCTGCGGTCGACCTTGACGCCGTCGATGAGGTCGGCCGAGGGGATGCGGTCGGCGGCGTCGCGCTCGGTGACGTCGTCGAGCAGGAGCGCGCCGCAGCGCTCGCGCAGGGCCGCGAGGCTGTTCCACAGGCGCCTGGCGTCGCCGAAGCGCTGCTCGGTGAGCTCGATCCTCAGGCGCTGCCTCACGTCGGGCAGCAGGCCCTCTAGGCTCGCCAGTGTCTGGGGGTGGGTCACCTGCGCCGGGCTGAGGTTCACCGACACGCTTACGTCGTCGTGCTCGGCCAGCGTGGCCGCCACGCGCTCGATGCTGAAGCGCGTGAAGACGTCCTGGCGCTGCTCGGAGAGCCAGTGCGGCAGGACCTGCAGGGGACCGCGGACGGTGCCGTCCAGGAGGTGCCAGCGCACGAGCGCCTCGACCCAGATGGCCTCGGGCTCGCTGAGGCTGACGATGGGCTGGTACTGGAAGCCCAGTTCGTGCAACGGGGGCATGCTGTTTCTTTCAGGCACTATGCGGCCCCTCTGAGGGCTTCCGTGGTCGAGAACGTGGGGGCAGGGACGGCCGCGGCCTCGCGGTGCCCTGCTGCTTGGCCGGTCGCGCTGCGAGCCCGTGCGGGCTCCCCCCGTCGGTCAGCGCGCCGGAGCGGTCAGGCGGGGTGGGGTAGGGAAGACGGCGGGCTCAGCCGGGATCCCAGTCGCCCCTCTGGCCGCCGCTGTCGGCGATCGTGGCGTTGGCGGTGAAGGCGTTGGTGACCTGGACGGAACCGAAGGCGAGACCGAGGACGGTGAGGGCGACTGCGACTGCACGAGCGACCTTGTTGAACATGAGTACCTCCTGAGATGGATGAAAGGTACATCCGGGGGCGCTTCAAACCCGCTTCAGTGCCTCGCAGCGTCGCCGTACCCGAATGATGCGCCGCTGAATCGGCGCGCCGCCTAACGTGGCCGCACTACCAGGGAGGTAGGCAGTGGAAAGAGCTGAAGCACTCGCGCGTCTGCAGCGCTCGACTAGGTTCCAGTTCGTTGGGGAACGGCTGGTCGTCCGGGAGGTCGCGCTGCTCAGGTCGATCGCGGCGGCGGAACGGGTCGAAGAGGAGAACGGGGTCGCGGCGCGACGCGCCGACGTGGACGCCACCGCGCCGCTGGGGCTGGCCGCGGCGTAGGCCGCGCCGCTCGTCCGCGCGCCGTCGCGCGGCGAGAAGCGGTTCACCTGAACTAGGCCACACCTCGGCGGCGCTATCCTGGCGGCATGTGGCTGCCGCGCGTCGCCGAGGCCGTGATCGGGTCCGACAGGCCCGTCGCCCTCGTGGGCGGCGAGCCCTTCGGCGTGCCTTTCGTCATCGAGTCGCTGCGGCAGCACGGACCGCTGGCGTGGTTCGACCTCGACCCCTGGGGCGACCAGGTCGCCCAGGGCAACGCGCTCGCGCGGGCCGTCAACGGCGAGCTCTCCGCGCCGCTGCTGACGCTGGCGCTCCCCTACAGGTCGCACCTGGCGGCGCTGGCGCGCTACCGCGCCGACCTGAGGCCGCTGAGGTTCGCGGTCACCACGCCCGACCTCGAGCAGCCGCTCATAGGCGACCTCCTCGACCTCCACGGCAACGGCTACGCGGTCGTCCTCGACGTCAGGAGCCCCGTGGCGGGCCAGCGCGAGGTGCTGGACCGCTGCCTCGTCCTCGACGAGGAGTTCTTAAGCGTCACGCGCGAGGAGGCCGCCGCCATCGTGCCCGGGGGCCTGGGCCGTCACGCGGTCGAGGAGCTGTGGCGCGCCTCCGGTGGCCGGTTCACCGACCTCACGACGGCCGCGCAGCAGGCGGCCGGCCTGCCGCGGCTCCACGTGCCGTCGCCGGGCGGCCCGCTCCTGCCGGAGGCCGTGCCCGAGCTCGTGGACGTCAGGCAGGCGGTCTACGCCTACATGCGGGAGGGCGACCCCATCTCGGCGCTGGAGCTCGCCGTGCTCAAGGCGCCCGACCTCGTCGACGACCTGCTCAAGCACGCCGGCCCCCGCTTCCAGTCCGAGGGCCTGCTGGGTCGCCTCCACGTCCTCCTCTCCGCCCTGCCCGAGTCGCACGCCCACGGCGAGCGGGTCCTCGAGTGGCGGGTGGTCGCCGGCGTGGCCGCCAACGACTACCAGGCCGCGCTGGCCGACGCCGACGCCTACCTCGCCGCCCACCTGGCGCCGGCCCTCCGGGCCCGGCGTGCCGGCACGCTCCCGCAGGACGAGGGCTTCGCGATGGCCGAGCAGGCCGCCGCGGCGCGCAAGACCCCCCTCACGCTGTGGCAGTACGGCCGGCTGCACCCGAACGACGAGAAGGCCGTGGAGATCCTGCGGGACAGCGTGCGGCTGGCCGAGGAGCAGGGCAGCGCGTACGACGTGGCGCGCAACGCCTCTACGCTAGCATCGCGCCTCCTGCACACGGGCGAGTACGCGCGCGCGGCGAGCTGGGCGCGGTGGGCCCTCGACGTCGTGGACCGAGAGCAGCTCCAGGACGGCAGCAGGCGGCTGATGATCATCAACCAGCTCGCCATGGCGCGCATCATGGCGGGCGACCTGTTGGGCCTGCGGAACACGCTCGAGGACGCGCAGGCGCTCGTCGAGGGGAGCCTGCCCAACCTCGCCGTGGCGTTCCGCAGCACGCTGGCCCTGCTGGAGCTGGCCGAGGGCCGCCCCGCCGAGGCCGTGGAGCTCTTCAGCGCCACCTACCAGGCCAGCCAGCGCCGGCACCGCGCCCGCTACGGCTACCAGCTCGTGCGCGCCCTGCTCGAGCTGGACCGCGTAGCCGAGGCCAGGAAGGTCGCCGACGACGCCTGGGAGGTCGCCTCGGCCGGGGAGGGCCACGAGCGCAGCCTGGCGGCCCTCGCCAGGGGCATGGTGGGCGCGGTGACGGGTGAGCCGACGGCGACGGACGACCTGTTAGAGGCGCTCCTCGCCAAGGAGCTCGTCGCCGAGCAGCGCCTCACGGCGGCGCTCTACTACCTGCTCGCCAGCGGCGGCGCGGCGCACAACGTGCCGCGCGAGCTCGTGCCCGTCCTGAGCGGCCTGAGCCGCACCGGCCTGGCCGTGCTCAGCGGCCCGGCGCGGGCCTTCGAGCGCGTGTGGGCGACCCTGTCCGCGCCGCGCGCCCCGCTGTCGTTCCGGTTCCTGGGCGGCTTCGAGTGCCGCCTCGACGGCGAGGAGGTGCAGCTCCCGCCGCGGCTCGCCGAGGCGGCGCTCGCGCTCGTGCTCCATCCCGACGGGATCACCCGCGACGAGCTCAACGACTTCCTCGTCTCGGAGGGCAACGCGCCGTTCACCAGCGGCGGCATGCGCAGCCTCGTGACGCGTCTGCGCCAGGTGCTGCCGGTGAGCGACGCGCCCTACCGCTTCACGGTGCCGTACGAGGCCGACGTCCTGCAGGTCGAGGAGCTGATCAAGGCCAGCCGCATACGCGAGGCCGTGAGCCTGATGCGGGGGCCCCTGCTGGCGCAGAGCGACGCGCCCGGCGTCGTCGACCTGCGCTGGGAGGTCGAGGAGGAGCTCAGGCAGGCCGTGCTGCTGGCCGGCGACGCCGACGCCCTCTACGACCTGGCCGAGCGCCTCGGCGACGACCTCGAGTTCTGGCAGGCGGCCGCGGCCGCGCTCTCGGCGGGCGACCCGCGGCTGGCGCTGGCCAGGGCGCGCGTGCGCCGGCTCGAGGAGTCGTACGGGCTGTCCTGAGGTCGCGTCGCAGCGCGCCTCAGCCTTGCAGCGCGGCGAACGACGCCGCGGCGGCGTCCACGACGGCGGCGATGTCCTCTCGCGTGTGCGCGGCCGAGACGAAGGCCGCCTCGAACTGGCTCGGCGGCCAGTAGACGCCCCTCTCGAGCAGGCCGTGGAACCAGCGCGCGAAGAGGCCGAGGTCGGACCGCTTGGCGCCGTCGAGGTCGCGCACGGGCCCCGGGGTGAAGAACACCGTGACCATCGAGCCCACGCGGTTCACCGTCACCGCGATCCCGGCCGCGTCAGCCCCGGCGCGCAGGCCCCGCTCGAGCGCGGCCGACGCCTCCTCGAGCCGGTCGTAGAACCCGACCTCGGCGTCGATCGCCTCGAGCGTCGCGGCGCCGGCGGCCATCGCGACGGGGTTGCCAGACAGCGTCCCCGCCTGGTAGACGTCGCCGGCTGGCGACACGCGGTCCATCAGCGCGGCCGGGCCGCCGTACGCCCCCACGGGGAAGCCCCCGCCGATCACCTTGCCCCACGTCACCAGGTCGGGCTCGAGCCCGAACCTCTCCACGGCGCCGGCGCGGGCGAGGCGGAAGCCCGTCATGACCTCGTCGACGACCAGCAGCGCGCCGTGCTCCCTGGTAAGGGCCCGGACGCCTTCCAGGTAGCCCGGCTCGGGCGGCACGACGCCCATGTTCCCCGCGACCGGCTCGAGGACCACGGCGGCGACCTCGCCGCGCCGCGAGGAGAGCAGGCGCTCGAGGGCCGGCAGGTCGTTGTAGGGCGCCACCAGCGTGTCGCGCGCGACCGCCTCCGGCACGCCCGCGCTCGACGGCACGCCGGTGGTCAGGGCGCCGGAGCCGGCCTGCACGAGGAACGGGTCGGCGTGCCCGTGGTAGTTGCCGGCGAGCTTGACGAACGCGTCGCGGCCGGTGACGGCGCGCGCCAGGCGCAGCGCGCTCATCGTCGCCTCCGTGCCGGAGTTCACGAAGCGCACGCGCTCGCAGAGCGAGTACCTGTCGAGGACCAGCTCGGCGAGGCGGACCTCGCGCGGGCTGGGGGTACCGAACGCGACGCCGTCCTCCAGCGCCTCGCGGGTCGCGGACACCACGGAGGGGTGCGAGTGGCCGAGCAGGTGCGGGCCCCAGGCCCCGACCATGTCGACGTACTCGTTGCCGTCGACGTCGTAGACGCGACTGCCCCGGCCCCTCGCCATGAACACCGGGCTGCCGCCCACCGCTCCGAAGGCGCGCACCGGCGAGCTCACGCCGCCGGGCATCAGGCGGCGGGCCCTCTCGAACAGCGCGCGCGACGTCTCGTGGCTCCTTGGCATGGCGGGCATGTTGTCACATGCCGGGCCGCGGCCGGCGTCAGCGTGAGCCGCGGCCACAGGCTGACACTTCCGTGACAAACCTCAGCCGGGACGCGCTTAACATTCGCCGCGTGGAGCGGCTGGCCGTCATCGGCGTGTCACATTCCCGCGGCGGGCCGGAGGCCGTGGCCGCCTTCCAGGCCTGCTACCGCGGACCGCTGGACGTGGCCCGCCTGGGCTTCCCCGAGGCCGTCGTCGTGGCGACGTGCAACCGCTTCGAGGCCGTCGTCGCGCTGCCCCCAGGCGTGAGCGCGCGGTCGGCGCGCGCGGCGCTGCCGCCGGCCGACGGGCGCTACGAGCCCGCCTTCGCCTTCGCCGGCGACGCCGCCGTCGAGCGACTCATGCGGGTCGCCGCCTCCCTCGACTCCATGAACCCGGGCGAGGACCAGGTGATGCGCCAGGTGCGGCGCGCCTACGCCGAGGCGCAGGCCCGCGGCACCACAGGTCGCCTCACCAGCTTCGCCTTCGAGCAGGCCCTCAAGGCGGCGAAGCGCGTGCGCCGCGAGGTGCCGCTCGCGCCGCTCAACACCTCGCTGTTCACGCTGGCCCTGCCGCGGCTGCGGGAGCTGCTGCGCCCGGGGGACGGCGTCGCCGTGCTCGGCGCCGGCGAGATGGGCAGGGCCGCCGCCGTGGCCCTGGCGCGCGCCGGGCTGGGCCTCGACCTACTCGTCGTGAACCGCGACGCCGTCCGGGGCGGGGCGCTGGCGGAGGAGGTCGGCGGGCGCTGGACGCCGCTCGACGCCTTCCTCGGGGAGCCTCCCGCGGTGGCGGCGGTCGTGTGCGCGACGCCGCGACGGGACCTGCTGAGCGCCCCCGTGCTGGCCGCCATGCCGGACCTGCGGGTCGCCGTCGACCTCGGCACGCCGCCGAACGTCGACGCGGGCGCCGCGCGCTCCCTGGGCGTCGAGGTGATAGGTCACGCTGAGCTAGAGGCCGCGGGTCGGCGCCGGCGCGAGCGCCTCGCCGCCAGGCTGGCGCGCGCCGAGGCCGTCGTGCTCGAGGAGCTCGACGCCGCGCTGGAGGCCTGGACCGAGCGCGAGCTCGCGCCGGCGATCGGTCGGCTGCGCGCGCACTACGTGGACACGATCAGGGGCCTGGTGGCGCCCGGCGACGCCGAGCGCCTGGCGAGCCGCTTCGCGCGCGCGCCGCTCAAGGGCCTGCGGGAGCTGGCCAAGCGCTACGGCGTCGGCGCGGCCGAGGCGTTCGTGGCGGCCATGGAGGAGAAGTGATACGCATCGCGACGAGGTCCAGCGCGTTGGCGTTGTGGCAGGCGCGCCGGGTCCAGGAGCTGCTGGCAGCCGCGGGGGTGCGCTCCAGGCTGGTCACCGTGACGACGGAGGGGGACCGCGACCACAGGCCCTTCGCCCAGCTCGAGGGCAGCGGCTTCTTCACGAAGGCCGTCCAGGAGGCCGTGCTGCGCGGCGAGGCCGACGCGGCCGTCCACTCCTACAAGGACCTGCCCAGCGCGCCGGTGCCGGGCCTCGTGATCGCGGCCGTCCCCGAGCGCGCCGACCCCCGCGACGCGCTGCTGTGCCGCCGCGAGGCACACGACCCGGGCGCGCCGGGGCTGCCCGTCGCGGCCGGCGCGCGGGTGGGCACGAGCGCCTCGCGGCGCCGGGCCCAGCTCGCTGCGCTGCGCCCGGACCTCGTGCAGGCCGACCTGCGCGGGAACGTCCCGACCCGCGTGGGGAAGCTGCGGTCCGGCGACCTCGACGCGATCGTCGTGGCCAAGGCCGGCCTGGACAGGCTCGGGCTCGACCTCCGCGACCTCGCCTGCGAGGTGCTGGAGCCGGAGGTGCTGATGCCGGCGCCGGCGCAGGGAGCGCTGGCCGTGGAGACGACGCCGGAGCTGGCGGACGCGGTCGGGGCGATCGACGACCCCGCCGCGCGGCGCCGCGTCGCCGCCGAGCGCGCGCTCATGGCCCGCTTCGACGCCGGCTGTCAGCTCGCCCTGGGCGCCGTGGCGCGCGAGACGGGCGGTCGGCTGGAGCTGAGCGCCTGGTACGAGGGCCGGCGCGCCAGCGCCACCGCCGACGCACCGGAGGAGGCGGCCGCGGCCGTCTACGCGCTGCTCACCGGCCGCTCCGGGGAACCGGGCGTCGCGCCGCTCGCCGCCGGGAGGGCGCCGTGAGGGTGGGCCTCACGCACTCGCGCGGCGCGCTGCCGGGCCTGGACGCGCGCCTCGCCGCCGCGGGCCTGACCGTCGAGTGGCAGCCGCTTGTCAGCACCGAGCCGCGAGGCGCGGCGGCGCTGGTCGAGGAGGCGGGGAGGCTCGTCGGCTGCGACTGGCTGGTGTTCCCGAGCCGCTCCGCCGTAGGCGCGTGGTTCGGCCACGCGCTACCCGCGCTCCGCTCCGCTTCGCCGGCGGCCGCGGTCCGCCTCGCGCGCCAGCGCGCCGACGGCGGTCCGTCGCTGGCCGTCGTCGGCGCGGGCACGGCGGCGGAGCTGCGCGACTGGGGCCGCGCGGCCGACCTCGTCGGCGGCGGCGACGCCCGCTCCACCGCCGCCGCGCTGGTGGCCGTGACCGGCGCCGGCGAGCGCGTCGGCCTCGTCCAGGGCGCGCTGGCGCGCCCGACGCTGCGCTCGGAGCTGGAGCGGGCGGGGCGAGAGGTGGTAACCGCGACCGTGTACGACACGATCACGCGTCCGTGGGCGGGAGAGCCGGCCCACGTGACGGTCTTCGCCAGCCCCTCGGCCGTGAGGGCGTTCGGCGGCGCGGCCCTGCGCCGCACGCGCCCCGTGGCGATCGGGGAGGTCACGCTGGCCGAGCTCGCGCGGCTGGGCCTGGAGGCGACGGTCGCGGCCCGGCCCGACGGAGCTGCGGTGGCCGAGGCCGTGGAGCGGGCCGCCGCGGTCGCCGGCGTCCCGGACCGGTCCGCTGGCGGGGAGGCGCGTCCGTGACGCTCACGAGGGCGCGCGGGCCCGCCGTCAGGCCGCGCCGGCTGCGGGCGACGCGGGCGCTGCGCGACGCCGTGGCCGAGACCGAGGTCTCGCCGCGCCACCTCATCGCCCCGCTCTTCGTCACGTCGGGTGAGCCGGGTCCGGTCTCCGGCATGCCCGGCGTCGAGCGCCACGCGCCCGAACGGGCGCTGGCCGCGATCGAGGAGCTCCTGCGCCACGAGGTGAGGACCGTGCTGCTGTTCGGCGTGGTCGAGGAGCCCGCCAAGGACCGCCTGGGCAGCGCGTCGCGCGACCCGGGCGGGCCGGTCCCGCGCACGCTGGCCGCCGCCAGGCGCGCGTTCGGCGACGACGTCGTCCTCGTCACCGACGTCTGCCTGTGCGGCTACACGGACCACGGACACTGCGGCGTGCCGGCCGCCGGGCCGCGCTTCGCGGTCGACAACGACGCCACGCTGCCGCTCCTGGCGGCGATGGCGCTGGCGCACGCCGAGGCGGGCGCCGACCTCGTCGCCCCCTCCGACATGATGGACGGCCGCGTCGGCCACATCAGGAGCGAGCTCGACAGGGCCGGCCACGAGGGCGTGGGCGTGCTGTCCTACGCCGTGAAGTACGCCTCGGCGTTCTACGGGCCGTTCCGCGAGGCCGCCGGCTCCTCGCCCGAGCACGGCGACCGCTCCGGCTACCAGATGGACCCGCGCAACCGGCGCGAGGCGCTCAGGGAGGCGCGGCTCGACGTGGCCGAGGGCGCCGACATGCTGATGGTCAAGCCGGCGCTCGCTTACCTCGACGTGATCCGCGACGTGCGCGCCGCCACCGACCTGCCCCTCGCCGCCTACAACGTCTCGGGCGAGTACGCGATGGTGAAGCACGCGGCGGCGGCGGGCGCGCTCGACGAGCCGCGCGCGGTGCGCGAGACGCTCATGGCGATCAGGCGGGCGGGCGCCGACCTGATCATCACCTACCACGCCCTCGACGCCGTGCGGGGAGGATGGCTGTCATGACGACCAAGCACCTCCGCCGGCGCGCCCGCTTCACGCAGTGGGCCTTCGGCTTCGTCGTCGTCTTCACCGTGGCCCAGGTGGCGTGGTGGCTGTGGTTCCAGGCCGACTACATCGGCCGCGTCACGGACGCGACCGAGGCCGCCTGGCGCGACGACGCCGCGCTGGCCGACCGCATCGCCGCGATCGAGCCGGCGGCGATCGACGAGCTCCTCGCGGCGCACCCGCACCTGCGCTACGAGGACGGCCGCTTCGCCGTCGACCAGCTCCGCCTCGAGGCCTTCGTCGACGAGCAGCGCAGCGCCCTGAGGATGTACCGCTACGAGGGCGTCTTCTTCCTGCTCATCGTCATGACCGGCCTCGTCCTCCTGGCCAGGAGCCTGGCGGCGGAGCGCGAGCTCGAGCGGCGCCAGCACAACTTCCTCCTCGCGGTCACCCACGAGTTCAAGACGCCGATAAGCGCCATGAGGCTGCTGATCGAGACGCTGCAGTACCGGAAGCCGTCGCCGGAGCGGCTGGAGGAGTACCTGCGCCGCATGGACCGCGAGCTCACGAGGCTCCAGCACTCCAGCGACCAGGTGCTGGCCAGCGCCAGGCTCGAGCAGCTCGCGCACCAGGGCGAGGCGAGGCGCGAGGACCTCGACAGGCTGGTGCCGGCCCTCGTGGCCAAGGTGCGCGGGTCCTTCGAAGCGCGCGGCGCCCGGCTCACGGTCGAGCCGGCGGGAGAGCCGCTGGAGGTGCGCGCGTCGCCCGAGGCGTTCGAGCTGGTGCTCACGAACCTGCTCGACAACGCCGTGAAGTACAGCCCGGGCGAGGAGAAGCCGGTGCTCGTGAGGCTGGCGCGGCGCGGCGACCAGGCCGTGCTCGTCGTCGAGGACGAGGGCGTCGGGGTGCCGCCCGCGGAGGCCGACAAGGTGTTCGAGAGGTTCTACAGGCCCGGGAGCGAGATGACGCGGAGGAGCCGAGGTGTCGGATTGGGTCTCTACCTGGTGAGGAGCAACGTCGAGATGATGGGCGGTCGCGTGGCCTGTCAGCCGCGACCCGACGGGAGGAGGGGCACCCGCTTCACGGTGACGCTGCCGCTCGCGCCGGCGGCCGACGCGGCGCCGGGACTGCAGGGCGCCCCGGTCGGCCAGGCGGCGGGGAGGTCGGCGTGACGGGGCTGGCGGCCGAGGGGACGCGGCCCGCCGCCTCAGTGCTAGTGGTCGAGGACGAGCCGGCCCTCGCCGAGGTGCTCTCCGAGAACCTCGTCGAGGAGGGGTACGACGTGACGGTCGCCGGCGACGGGGCCGAGGCGCTCGCCGCCTGGCGGCGCGAGACGCCCGACCTGGTGGTCCTGGACGTCATGCTGCCGCACGTCGACGGCTTCGAGGTCTGCCGCGTGCGGCGCGCCGAGGGCGACTCGACGCCGGTGCTGTTCCTCAGCGCGCGCGGCGAGGCCGTGGACCGCATCACCGGCCTCGAGGCCGGGGCCGACGACTACCTGACGAAGCCGTTCCACCTCCACGAGTTCCTGCTGCGCGTGCGCGCGCTCCTGAAGCGGACGCTGCCCGCGCCGGCGCAGCGCCTGGCCTTCGGCGGCCACGTCGTCGACTTCAGGACCTGGACCGCGAGGCTCGACGACGGCCGCGAGGTCCAGCTGTCCGAGCGCGAGCTCGGCATCCTGCGCGTGCTCGCCGAGCGGGCGGGCGAGGTCGTCAGCCGCGACGAGATCATGGACCGCGTCTGGGGCGACGACACCTTCCCGAGCAGCCGCACGATCGACAACTTCATCGTGCGCCTCCGGCGGCACTTCGAGCCCGACACCGACGAGCCCGTCTACATCCACACCGTGTGGGGCGTCGGCTACCGCTTCACGCCGGACGCCACGCCGGCGTCGTCGGCCGGGCCCGAACGAGCGGGAGAGGAGCGTCCGGCGTGAGCGTCTACCTCGAGACCCTCAGGGGACGGGACGGCGAGCGCGCGCCGGTCTGGTTCATGCGCCAGGCGGGCCGCTACCTGCCCGAGTACCGGCGCATTCGCGAGAGGCACTCGTTCTGGGAGATGGTGCGCACGCCGGAGCTCGCCGCCGAGGTCACCCTCCAACCGGTCGAGCGCTTCGGCGTGGACGCGGCGATCCTCTTCCAGGACATCATGTCGCCGCTCCCGGACATGGGCGTGGAGGTCGAGTTCGCGCCCGGCCCCGTGATCGCCAGGCCCGTGCGCGACGCCGCGTCGGTCGCCGCCCTGCGCGTGCCGCCAGCGGGGGAGGTGGCGCCCTTCGCCGCGGAGGCCGTGCGGCTCGCCTCCCAGGCCTCGCCGGTGCCGGTCATCGGCTTCGCCGGCGCCCCCCTCACCCTGGCCGCCTACCTGGTCGAGGGCGGCGGCTCGAAGGACTTCGCGACGTTCCGGGCGTTCCTGCGCTCCGAGCCGCTCGTCGCGGAGGCGCTGCTGGCGAAGCTCGCCGACGTGGCGGTCGGCTACCTCGCCTCGCAGGTGGCCGCGGGCGCCAGGGCCGTGCAGCTCTTCGACTCGTGGGCCGGCCTCCTGGACCGGCGCACCTACGCCAGGCACGGGGCGCCGCACCTGCGGCGCATCGTCCGCGCCGTGCGCGACCTGGGCGTGCCGGTGACCTACATGGCCGTCGGCGCGGGACACCTGCTCGAGGAGGTCGCCGGCCTCGGCTGCGACGCCGTCAGCGTCGACTGGCGCACGCCGCTGCGCGCGGCGCGGCGCCTCCTGCCCGGCAAGGCCCTGCAGGGCAACCTCGACCCGGCGGCGCTGTTCGCCCCGCGCGAGGCGCTGCTCGCGGAAGCGCTGCGGGTCCTCGACGAGGGGCGAGGCGGCCCGCACGTGTTCAACCTCGGCCACGGACTGCTCCCCGGCACCGACCCCGACGCCGTCGCCGCCGTCGTCGACCTCGTCAAGGGCTACGCGCGTCGGCCGGCGTCCGCGGCGGAGGTGGGGGCGTGAGCGCGCCGTGGGACTCCGCCGCGGCGCGGCGCGTCGTCGACCTGGTGAGGGGCGCGCAGGGCGAGATCGTGGCGCGCTTCGAGGGGCTCGAGGAGCGGGCGCGTTTCCGCCCTCACACCTGGGAGCGGCAGGGCGGCGGTGGCGGCACGGCGATGGTGCTGCAGGACGGGGAGACGTTCGCCAAGGTCGGCATCAACGTCTCGGCCGTGCACGGCGCCGAGGTGCCGGCCAGCCTGGCGGCCGTCCACCCCGAGGCGGCCGGTAAGCCGTTCTTCGCGACCGGCCTGTCGCTCATCGCCCACGCCGTGAACCCGTACGTGCCGTCGTTCCACGCCAACTACCGCTACTTCGAGGTCGGCGACCTGTGGTGGTTCGGCGGCGGCGCCGACCTCACGCCCAACTACGGCTTCGAGGAGGACGTGCGCTACTTCCACGGCGTGCTCAAGGCGCAGTGCGACGCGCGCGACCCGGCGCTCTACGACGAGCTCAAGCGGCGCTGCGACGAGTACTTCTACCTCCCGCACCGCCGCGAGACGCGGGGCGTGGGCGGCATCTTCTTCGACCAGCTCACGCCGCCGCGCGAGCTCGCCGCCGCCGGCGCCGACGGCGCGCCCGGCGGACCGCTCTGGGAGGCCGACCTGGCGTTCGTCGCCAGCGGCCTCGCGGCGATCCCCGAGGCGTACCTGCCGCTCGTCGCGAGGCGGCGCGCCGCCCCTTACGGCGAGCGCGAGGTGGCGTGGCAGCGCCTGCGGCGCGGGCGCTACGTGGAGTTCAACCTCGTCTACGACCGCGGCACGCTGTTCGGCCTGCAGACGGGAGGGAACATCGAGGCGATCCTCGTCTCCCTGCCCCCGCTGGCCGCCTGGGCCTTCGACCACCGGCCCGAGCCCGGCAGCCCCGAGGCGCGACTGGCCGAGTACCTCGTCCCCCGCGACTGGCTGGGGACCCGCCGACAGGAGACGGCATGAACGAGACGGACACGGCGTCCGCGGGTGTGGACCGCGGGGAGGCGCGGGGCGACGAGCGCGGCGCGTCCCGCGGGGCACAGCGGGGCGAGCCCCGCCGCCCCACGGGCATCGTGATGCTGAACCTGGGCGGCCCACGGGACCTCGACGAGGTCGAGCCGTTCCTCCTCGAGCTCTTCGCCGACGAGGAGATCATCCAGCTACCGGCGCAGCGCTGGCTGGGGCCGTTCATCGCCAGGCGGCGCGTGAGGTCGGTGCAGGCGAACTACCGGGACATCGGCGGCGGCAGCCCGATCCTCGACTGGACGACCAAGCAGGGGCGCGGCATGTGCGAGCGGCTCGACAGGATCTCGCCGCAGACCGCTCCGCACCGGTTCTACGTGGCGTTCCGCTACGCCAAGCCGAAGAGCGAGGACGCGCTGGCCCAGATGAAGGCGGACGGCGTGACGCGCGCCGTGGCCTTCACGCAGTACCCGCAGTTCTCCTGCGCGACGACGGGCAGCAGCCTCAACGAGCTGTGGCGCGCCGCGCGGCGGCTGGGCATGGAGGGCGACTTCGCCTGGAGCGTCATCGACAGGTGGTTCGCCCACCCGCGCTTCGTCGAGGCGATGACCGAGACCGTGCGCGCCGGCCTGGCGGGCTTCGCCCCCGAGGACCTGGCCGACGTGCTCATCGTCTTCAGCGCCCACAGCCTGCCGATGAGCGTCGTCAACCGCGGCGACGCCTACCCGGCCGAGGTCGGCGCGACCGTGCACGAGGTCATGAAGAGGCTCGGCTACGCGCACGAGTACCTCGTCAGCTACCAGTCCGAGGTGGGCCCGGTGCCGTGGCTCGGGCCCTCGACCGAGAGCGTCGTCAGGGAGCTGGGCGCGAAGGGGAGGCGCAACGTCCTCGTCGTCCCCGTCGCGTTCACCAGCGACCACATCGAGACGCTCCACGAGCTCGACATCGAGTACGGCCACCTCGCCGCCGAGGTCGGCATCACGAACTACCGCCGCGCCCCGGCCCTGAACGACGCGCCGCTGTTCCTCGACGCCCTCGCCGCGATCGTCGCCGAGCACCTGGCGGCGGGCGAGGCCTGCTCGGGACAGTACGGCCTGAGGTGCCCGGGCTGCGTGAACCCGCAGTGCCGCGACCTGCCGAACGCCGTCGCACCCTACCGGCGCACGCCGGTGGGTCCGCGCGCCCGCGAGGCGAGTTGACGCCCAGCGCGAGCGAGCGGGACGGCGCGGGCGAGCCGCGGACCGCCGCGGCCGCCGGGCAAGGTCAGAGGGCCGGCGCCGCGCCGGTCGACGTCCTCGTCGTCGGCGGCGGCCTAGCCGGCCTCGTCACCGGGTTCTGGGCCTCGCGCCTCGACCCCTCTGCGCGCGTCGTCGTGCTCGAGGCCGCGGCGCGCGCCGGGGGCAAGGCGTCCACCGTGGAGGTGGACGGGTTCGCGGTAGACACCGGGCCCGGCACGCTGTCTCTCGAGCCGGAGGCGACCGCCCCGCTCCTCGAGGCGCTCGGACTGGCGGGGGAGGCCCTGGACCCGGCCACCGACGTCGGCCGCCGGTACCTGGTGAGGAACGGCCGCCTCGTGCCCGTCCCCTCCGGCCCGGGCGGCTTCCTGGCGTCGCCGCTGCTGCCGTGGCCGGCCAAGGCCTGGGCGCTGCTCGAGCCGACGCGTCCGCCCGCGACCGGCGACGAGACGGTGCACGACTTCCTCGCCCGCCGCTTCGGGCCGGGCGTCGCGCGGGTCTTCGGCGAGGCGCTGGTCTCTGGCGTGGCGGCCGGCGACCCCCGCGACCTCAGCGTCGCCGCGCTCTTCCCCCAGCTCAAGGCGCTGGAGGCGCGCGCCGGCAGCCTCATCAGGGGCATGGCGGCCGCGCGTCGGGCGGGGGCGCCGCCGCGGCGCACCGTGGCCCTGCGCGGCGGGATGCGCCGCCTGCACGAGGCGCTCGCCTACGCTCTGGGCGCGCGGCTGGTCACCGGCGCGGAGGCCGCGTCGCTGCGGACCAGGGGAGGCGTCTACGAGGTCGCGTCGCTCGACGGCCGGACGTGGACGGCGCGGTCGGTGGTCCTGGCGACGCCGGCGTACGTCACGGCGCGGCTCCTGGAGGACACGGCGCCGGAGGCGGCGAGGCTGCTCGGGGAGGTGCCCTACGCCCCGGTCGACGTCGTGGCCCTGGGTTACCGGCGGGAGGACGTCCCGCCGCTCGCGGGCTTCGGCTTCGTAGCGCCGCGCGGCCAGGGCGTGAGGAGCCTCGGGGTCATCTACGCCTCGGCCATCGCGCCCGGCCTGGCGCCCGAGGGGCACGTGCTCCTCAGGGCGATCGCCGGCGGCGCGCTGGACCCGGGCTTCGCCGACCTGGAGGCCGGCGATAAGGTCGAGGCGGTGCGGGCCGACGTGCGGGCGGCCCTGGGCGTGACGGCCGAGCCGGTCGTCGCGCACGTCGCCAGCTGGCCGCGGGGGATACCGCAGTACCGCCTCGGGCACCTGGAGAGGCTGGCGGCGGCCGAGGCAGACCTGGCGCGGCTGCCCGGCGTGCGGCTCGCCGGCGACGCCTACCGGGGGCTCGGCGTCGTCGACAGGCTCAGGGAGGGCCTGCGCGTCGCCAGGGAGCTGACGGCCGGACGCGCGGCGGCGCCCACCGGCGCGTCCCCGCCCGGCTAGCCGGGCCGCCGCGGCGGCCCCGCCCGCGGTCGTCCTAGCGGAGCCGCAGCGACACGTCTGGCACCAGCAGCGCGCGCTCGGCGAGCAGGGGGGCCACGGACGCGAGCGCCTCCTCCGGCCCCTCGCCGGCCGGCAGGACCAGCCGGGCGGGCGCGTGGACGTCCCACACGTCGGCGTCCTCGTGCAGGCCCGCCAGCTCCTTGGCCAGGGCGATCGCGTGCCTCACGTCTCCGAGCTCGTCGACGAGGCCGACCTCCAGCGCGTCGAGGCCCGTCCAGATGCGCCCGCGACCGATCTCGTCGACCCGCTCCCTGCTCAGGCGCCGGCCCGCCGCGACGCGGCTCACGAACCTGTCGTAGACCTCGGCGATGTAGCGCTCCATCAGCCCGCGCTCGTCGTCGTCCCAGCCTCGCGACGTGCGCATGAGGGTCGCGAAGCGCCCGCGCCTCAGCACCTCGGGGTTCAGGCCATGGCGCTCGTTGAACTCCTCGAGCACGAGCTTGCCGGCGACGACCCCGATGGACCCGGTCAGGGTCGCGGGGGAGGCGACGACCCTGGTGGCCGCGGCGAGGACGTAGTAGCCGCCGCTGGCGGCGAGCCGGCCCATGACAGCGACCAGCGGCATGCGCTCGGCGATGCGCCTCACCTCGCGCCAGATCAGGTCGCTCGCCAGCGCCGAGCCGCCGCCGGAGTCGACGTGGAGCACCACGGCCTCGGTGTGCGGGTCCCTGGCGGCGGCGCGCAGTGCCCGTACCAGGGTCTCGCTGCCGGCCATGGTCCCGCCGAAGATCGGCAGGGGAACGGGCGAGCGGCGCGAGCGGCCCGTGACGATGGTGCCCTCCAGCGAGACGACCGCGACCCGTCCGCCAGGCGGGCGCGGCCGGCTCGGCGCGAGGGCCGCCGCCCGCTCCGCGGGCACGTACCCGGCGCCGACGACCTCGTCCTCGTAGGCCACGCGGTCGACCATGCCCAGCTCGAGCGCGCGCCCGGCGCTGGTCACGCCCTCCTCGATCCAGCGCCTCACCTCGTCCGGGGGCCGGCCGCGCCCCGCCCCGACGGCCCCGAGGTAGTAGCGCTCGACGCCGTCCAGGACGGCCTCGTACTGGCGGCGCTGCGCCTCGCTCATCGCCGGGAGCGCGAGCTCGTCGCCGGCGTTCTTGTACTCGCGGATCGCGAGCTTCTCGAACCTGATGCCGGCGCGCCCCAGCGCGTCGGCCACGAACGTCGCCCCCAGGGCGCTGCCGTGCACCCACAGCTCGGCGCTCTCGGGCACGACGACCTCGTGGGCCGCCGAGACCACGAGGTAGCCGGCCATGTCGAGGGCCGGGGCGACGGCGACGGTGCGCTTGCCGGCGCCGCGTAGGCGCGCGACGAGGCGCCGCAGGGCGTAGGCCGCGGCGAGGTCGACGCTCAGCTCGTGAACGCGCAGCACGACGCCCTCCAGCGACGGGGAGCGGCACAGCGCGTCCACGGTCTCGGCCAGCTCGGCGAGCGAGGTCTCGCGCCGGCCGGAGGCGAGGGCCTCGAGGGAGAGTAGCCGGCGCGGGGGCCTGCGCTCCGGGTAGCGCCCGGTGAGCTCGAGCACCGCCCAGCGCGGGCGCGGACCGGGCAGCGCGGCGACGAGGGCGTCGCGCACCCGCGCCGCGGCGTTGCCGAGGGCTCGCCCGGCCTCGCGCAGCGCCGGTGACGTCCCCCGGCCCGGCGGGGTCATGCGCCGGCGAGGCGCTCGAGCTCAGCCACGTGCCCCTCGAGGACGGCGAAGGCGCGCTCGATGGGCTCCGGGGTCGTGAGGTCGACGCCAGCGGCGCGCAGCGCGTCGATGGCCGGCAGCGAGCTGCCGGCGCGCAGGAAGCCCAGGTAGCGGTCGACCGCGCCCGGCTCGCCCCCGTAGACGTCCTCGGCGAGCGCCGCGGCGGCCGAGATCCCCGCCGCGTACTGGAACGTATAGAACGGTATGTACAGGTGCCCGAACTCCGCCCAGGTGATCCCCACGCGCTCGTCGGCGCGGATGTGCTCGCCGTAGCCCTCCTGGAACAGGTCGCGCATCAGGCCCACGAGCTTGTCGGCCGTGAGCCCCTCGCCGCGTGCCGCCGCCTCGTGGACGGTCAGCTCGAAGCGCACGAGCGTGGGCATGACGAAGAAGTAGCGGTGGAAGTTCCCGAACGCCTCGTCGAGCACGTCGAGGCGCTCGTCCGGCTCGGTGAAGCGGGCCAGGAGGTGGCGGCGCACCAGCGCCTGGTTGAAGTTCGAGGCCGTCTCGGCCGCGACCATCGACACGTCCGTGTACGGCAGCGGCTGGGCCGAGTCCATGAGGACGTCGTGCATCGCGTGGCCGAGCTCGTGCGCCAGGGTCGACAGCGAACCCAGGTCCCCGACGAAGCTCATCATCACCTGGGGCGTGCAGCCGTAGGCGTGCGAGCAGAAGGCACCGTCGCGCTTGCCGCGGTTCGGGTAGACGTCGACCCAGCGCTGCTCCAGCAGGCCGCGGCGCAGCGGCTCCACGTAGTCGGCGCCGAGCGGCGCCAGGCCCTCGAGTACCATCTCCACGGCCTGGGGGTAGCTGATCTCCATGGGCCGGCGCGACAGGGGAGCGAAGACGTCCCACTCCTCGAGGCGCTCGACGCCCAGCAGCCTGCGGCGCGCCGCCCAGTAGCGGTGCCACACCGGCAGCTTCGCCTCGAACGTGTCGACGACGGCGTCGAGGACGCTGCGGGGCACCTCGTACGGCTCGAGCTCCTGGGCCACGGTGTCCGCGTAGCCGCGCGCCCGCGCCGTGTACACGGCCTGCTTGACGCGGCCGACGTAGAGCTCGGCGAGCGTGTCGGCGAAGGAGAGGAAGCCGTCCTTGTAGGAGAGGTACGCGGCCTCGCGCACGGCGCGGTCGCGCGAGCCCTTGAGGGCCGGGTAGGTGCTGCGCTCGACGACGTACTCCTCGCCGTTCACCCGCGCGGGCTCGAAGCGTATGTCGCCGTTGGCGAGGCTGTTGTAGGCGCGCCCCACGGCGCCGAACGGCTCCGACAGACCCGACAGCAGCTCCTCGACCTCGGCCGAGCGGACGTGCGGCCGCATCACCTCGAGCCGCTCGAAGTACCGCCTGAGGTAGGCGAGGCCCGGCTCCTCGCGCATGAACTCCTCTACCTTCGCGGCGCCGAGCCCCAGCAGCTCGGGGCGCACGAAGGCCAGGCGCTGGCTCGCCCGAGCCGCCACGGCGGCGAACTCGCCGGCCTTGCGACGGGCCTCCTGGTCGTGCTGGTCGACGCTGACCGGCAGCGTCGCGTAGTTGCGGAGCCGCTGCATCGTCTCCAGGTAGCCGAAGAACAGCTCGAGGAACGAGGCGAGCGTGGCGGCCGACTCGCCGAGGCGTCCGCGGTAGCCGGCCAGGGCCTCGACCTCGCCGGCGACGCGCTCCAGGTCGGCGCGGTAGGCCTCCTCGCTGGCGTAGAGCACGGAGAGGTCCCAGGTGTAGGCGGCATCGACCTCGTGGCGTGAGGGGAGCGTCTTGACTGCCATGCCCCCGAGTGTAAGGGGGCCGCCCGCTTCCGCGGGCCGTCGCGGGGCCGGCGCCGCCGCAGACCCGGGCGCTGGCGCTCGGGGAGGGTCCGTCGCGCCCCTCCGGCACCGCCGCGGGGTCGCCGCCGCGGTTAGAGTCGCCTGGTGCTCCGCGACGGCCGGCTCCAGCTGTTCCTCGTGTGGGTGGCGGCGTACGTGCTGTCGTACTTCTACCGGTCGGCGAACGCCGTCATCGCCGGCGACCTGCGGGACGACGTGGGCCTCGACGCCGAGCAGCTCGGCCTGATGACGAGCCTCTTCTTCCTGGCCTTCGCCGCCGTGCAGCTCCCGCTCGGCGGAGCGCTCGACAGGTGGGGGAGCCGCCGCGTCGTGCCGGTCATGCTCCTCGCGGGCGCCGCCGGCTCGGCGACCTTCGGGCTCGCCGACGGCTTCCTGCCCCTGGCGGTCGGCCGCGCGCTCCTTGGCGTCGGGTTCGCCGGCGTGCTGATGGGCGCGGTCAAGGCGTTCGCGGCGTGGTTCCCGCCCGGAGCCTTCGCGACGGTCTCGGGCCTGTTCGTGGCGATCGGCTCGGCCGGGGCGCTGATGGCGGGCACGCCGCTGGCGCTGCTCGCCGGCGCGTTCGGCTGGCGCGCCGTGTTCGCTTGGGGCGGCGCCGTCGTGCTGGCGGCCGCGGCCGCGATCGCCCTGCTGACCAGGGACGCCCCGCCGGCTGCCGGGCCGGGAGAGCGCGCCGCCGGGCGGCCGGCGGGCTCGGGGGCCGGTGCGTCCCTACGAGCGGGCCTCGAGGCGACCGGGCCAGAGCGCGTCGCCGACGGCGGCGAGATCGCTCCTGGAGCGGCGAAGGCGGCGTCCGCCGGCCTCGTCGGCGTCCTGCGCGACCACCGCTTCTGGCGCATCTCGTTCGTGAACCTGGGGCTCGTCGGCGCCGTGCTGGCCGTGCAGGGCCTGTGGGCCGGGCCCTACCTCGCCGACGTCTACGGCCTCCCGCCCGTGGCCGTCGGCAACCTGCTGGTGGCGCTGGGCATAGGCGTCGTCGCGGGCAACGCCGTCACCGGCTGGCTGGCCGACACCTTAGGCCGGTACGCGACCGTGCTCCTCGCCGGCGTGCTGGCGGCCGCCGCGAACCTGGTGCTGGCGGCGGCCCCGCCGGGGCTGTCGCAGGCGGCGCTGGGCGCCGCGTACCTGGCGCTGGGCTACTCGGGCTCGTTCTTCGCCGTGCTGCTGGGGCACGTCAGGGAGCTGGCCGCGCCCGGGGCGCTCGGGCGCGCCATCACGGCCGTGAACTTCTTCGGCATCGCCGGCGCGATGGCGCTGCAGTGGCTGATGGGCGCGATCGTCGAGGGCGGTGCCGCGGTCGGCGGCTACGGGGCGGCGGCGTACCGGCCCGCCTTCCTGCTCACCGCCGGCCTGGCCGTCGTCTCCACGCTCCTCTACCTGCCGGTGGCCGGGGGGCGCAGGGCGGCGCGCGGGAGGCGGACCCCGGCCGCGGCCGAGCCGGGCTGAGCCCCGGGGGGTCAGGCGCCCCGCAGCGCCCCGAGACGCGCCTCGACGTCCGCCCGTCCCTCGCCCAGCTCCGCGCGCGGCAGCCCCCCGGCGGCCAGCTCGGCGTCGTCCCTCAGCTCCAGGTCGGCGTAGAGCCGGCCGGCGACGCGCCCCACGTCGGCGGCGTCGCCGCCCCGCTCCTCGACCTCGTCGAGCCAGTCGAAGAGCGCGTCCTCGGCGTGGGCGTAACGGCGCAGCGCGAGCCAGAACCAGACGAGGCGCTCCCGCGTCGCGGGGCTCAACGAGCCCGCGGGCGCGAGGGCGAGGAGGCGCTCGACGCGGTCCGGCAGGTCGGGCTCGCCGAGCTCCTCGATGCCGGCCTCGAGCGCCATGTCGAGGGCGCGCGACCGCAGCGAGACCACGAGTGGGTCGTCCGCCCCGGCGCCGAGGGCGTGCTCGAGCTCAGCCTCGGTCTCGAGCAGGGCCGAGAGTAGGTAGGCGCGCTCGCCGTCGACGTAGCCGGCGGAGCCGATCACGGCCAGGAGGTCGTCGGTGGAGAGGCGGGAGACGAGCTCGGCGCTGGTGCCGAGGAAGCGGCGGTAGACGTCGTCGAGCTCGGCGCGCAGCTCTTCGGCCTCGACGTCGCCGACCTCGAGGTCCGCGGAGCGGGAGGTGAGCCGCAGGAACGCCGCCGCGAGCTGGCGGATCACGCGCTCGATGAGCTCGTCGCGTACCGGCACCCCGGCAGGTTACGCCCGCGCGCGCCGGCGCGCCAGCCGGTGGGGCGCGCGCCGCGACGGACGCCGGTCTGCTCGGCTAGCTCCCCGTCAACGGGCCGGGTGCCGCGCAGCCTCGGCCTCGTCGACGGGCACCGATGGGGCACTCCCGGCCCCGCTGATACGATTGGCGCCACTCATGCTCGGCTACGTCGGCCGGCGCTGCCTGCTGGCCCTACCCACGCTCTTCGGCGTCGCGCTCATCGTCTTCGCCCTCATGCGCTCGGTGCCCGGCGACGTCGTCACGAACCTCGTCGGGCTCCAGGGCAACGTCTCCCAGGAGCGCCTGGCCGAGCTGCGGCGGATGTTCGGCCTCGACCTGCCCGTGCACGTGCAGTTCGGCCAGTGGGCCGGCGCCGCGGTCCGCGGCGACCTCGGCAGCTCGCTGCGCACGGGTAGGCCCGTGGCCCTCGACCTGGCGCTGCGCTTCCCCGTGACGCTCGAGCTGACGGTCCTCAGCCTCGTCGTCGCCCTGGCCATCGCCCTGCCGGTGGGGGTGCTGGCCGCGCTGAACCGCGGGCGCTGGGCCGACCACCTCGGCTCGGTGTTCGCGCTCCTGGGCCTCAGCATCCCCGGGTTCTTCCTCGGCATCCTGCTGATCCTGCTGTTCTCCCTGCGCCTCGGCTGGCTGCCGCCCGCCGGCTACGTCCCCCTCGCCGAGGGGCCGCTGGCGAACCTGCGGCACATGATCATGCCCGCCCTGTCGCTGGGGCTGATCCTCGCGGCCGCCACGGCGCGCATCGTGCGCTCGACGCTGCTAGAGGTGCTCGGCCTCGACTTCGTCCGCACCGCCCGCGCCAAGGGCCTCGCGGAGCGGGCCGTCGTGCTGCGGCACGCGCTGCGCACGGCCCTCATACCCGTCGTCACCGTCGTGGGGCTGCAGTTCGGGCAGCTCCTCGGCGGGGCCGTGATCATCGAACAGGTGTTCAGCCTGCCCGGAGTGGGGCGCTTCGCGCTCGAGGGCATCAACCTGCGCGACTACCCCGTCGTGCAGGGCGCCGTGCTGCTGATCGCCGCGTCGTTCGTGGTCGTGAACCTGCTCGTGGACGTCCTCTACGCGCTCATCGACCCGCGGGTCCGCTATGACTGAGAGCGCCGCCACGCTCGGCGAGCGACCCGAAGCGACCTCGTCGCGGCGCCGCCGGCCCTACCGCGTCGCGCTGGCCGGGACTGGCGGCCTGGGCGCGGCGATCGTCGCCGTGGCCGCGCTGGCCGCGGTGTTCGCGCCCTGGGTGGCGCCGTACGACCCGGTCGCGCTCGACCCGCCGGCGCGCCTCCTGGGGCCGACGCGCGAGCACCTGCTCGGCACGGACCAGTACGGGCGCGACACGCTGTCCCGCATCGTCTACGGCGGACGCAGCTCGCTCTCCGTGGCGGCGGCCTCCACGCTCTTCGCGCTCGTCGTCGGCGGCACGCTCGGCGTCCTGGCCGCCTACTACCGCGGCTGGGTCGACGGGCTCATCATGCGCGTCACCGACGTCCTGCTCTCGTTCCCGGCGATCCTCCTCGCGATCGCGCTGCTGGCGTTCCTCGGCCCCGGGTTCGTGAACCTGGTGCTGGCGATAGGCCTCGTCTACGTGGGGCCCTTCGCGCGCGTGGCGCGCGGCGCCGTGCTGACGGTGCGCGAGGAGCTGTTCGTCGAGGCCAGCCGCTCCCTGGGCAGCCGCGACTGGCGCGTGATGCTGGGCACGGTCCTGCCGGCGGCCGCGGCGCCGCTGATCGTCGAGGTCACGCTGCGCCTCGCCTACGGCATCCTGGCCGAGGCCTCGCTCTCGTTCCTCGGCCTCGGCACGCAGCCGCCGGCGGCGAGCTGGGGCCTGATGGTCGCCGAGGGGCGGCGGTTCCTCTCGCTCTCGCCGTGGGCGACGGTGGCGCCCGGTCTGGCCATCATGGTCGTCGTGCTCGGCTTCAACCTCTTCGGCGACGCGCTGCGCGACGCCCTCGACCCGCGGACGAGGACGCGCGGCTGACGGCGGCTAGCGCGACCGCGCGGCCGGCCGTCGCGGACGCGGGCGCGCGGCTGGAGTATCGTCGGCCGGTAGCTGACACTCGGAGGAGGTCCCGCATGGCTCGCCGCCTGATGGCCCTGTTACTCGTCGCGACCGCCGGACTGGCGCTCGCCCAGCAACCGAAGTACGGCGGAACGCTGATCGCCGGCATGCAGACGGACCCCGTGGGCCTCGACCCCCACATCACGAACGCCACCTCCACGCGGAACATGCTCGAGAACGTCTACGACACGCTGGTGATGTTCGACTCGTCCCTGCAGATCGTCCCAGGCCTCGCCGAGTCGTGGGAGGTGTCGGACGACGGGCTCACCTGGACGTTCCACCTGCGCCAGGGCGTGACGTTCCACGACGGCGACCCGCTGCAGGCGTCGGACGTCGTGTTCTCGATCAACAGGATCAAGGACCCTGCCGTCGCCTCGCCGCGCGCCGACGACTTCGCCGTCGTCGCCGACATCCAGGCCCCCGACGACAGCACCGTGGTCATGACGCTCTCCGAGCCGTTCAGCCCGCTGCTCTCGAAGCTGGCCGCCAGCCTCAACGTGATCGTCTCCGAGGACGTGGTGAAGGCCAACGGCGACCTGCAGAACGTGGTCGTGGGCACGGGGCCCTTCAGGTTCGTGGAGTACGTGCCGCAGACGAGGCTGGTGCTGGAGCGGAACCCCGACTACTGGGGCGCGGACGAGAGCGGCAACCAGCTCCCGTACCTCGACGGCATCGTCTTCCAGTTCTACCCGGACCCCACCGCGCGCACCACGGCCATCCAGACCGGCAACGCCGACTTCATCGAGTACGTGCCCTCGGCCGACGTGGAGGTCCTGCAGGCCGACCCCAACGTCGAGGTCGTCGGCGGCCTCTCGGCGAACTTCCGCAGCATCTACTTCAACGTCGAGCGTCCCCCGTTCGACGACGTGAACGTGCGCCGCGCGATCGCCTACGCGATCGACGAGCAGGCGATCGTCGACCTGGCGCTCTTCGGCACCGGCGGCGTCCCGGCGACCGGCACGACGATCCCGGCCTCGAACTACTACGGCATCAGCGACAGCCCCTACGTCGGCCGCGACCTCGAGGCGGCGCGCGCCGCCCTGGCCGAGTCGGCCTACCCGGACGGCTTCGAGTTCGACCTCTACGTCACGAGCACGTACGACTTCCTGCGCACCCCCGCCGAGGTGATCCAGGCGAACCTGGCGGACATCGGCATCACGGCGAACATCGTCGCCGAGGACTGGTCGATCTACCTGCCGAAGGCGCTGGAGGGGGACTTCGCGGCCACGATCCTCGGCGAGTCGGGCCAGAGCGACCCGGACGACTTCCTCTTCAACGTCTTCTACACGGACAACGGCGGGAACCTCGGCAACTTCAGCGACGCCGAGCTCGACGCGCTGCTCGAGGAGGGCCGCAGGGTCGCCGACCAGGAGGCGAGGCGCGAGGTCTACCGGCAGGCGCAGGAGCGGATCCTCGAGCTCGTCCCGCACGTGTTCCTGTTCCACTCCTCGCAGTTCGAGGCGCTGCGCAGCGACGTGAAGGGCTTCGAGCACTTCCCGAACACCAGCTACCTCGGCCTGCGCACGACCTGGCTCGACCGCTGAGCGGCTGAGCGTCGCAGAGGCGGAGAGGAGGCGCCCGCCGACCGAGCGAAGATCGGCTGGCGCCTCGCCGTCGAGGCAACGGGTCTCACTGGACCCCGGCGCGGCGGCGGCCGTCCGCGGGCACGCGTCAGCGGCTCGGCGCCGTGCGGCCGCCGCCGGCCGGGGTCGCCTCAGCCGTTCGCGGTCTCCGGGCCGATGACCTCCGCGATCACGGTCACTGAGTCGCAGGGGAAGCCGCCGCGGCGGGCGTGCTCGCGGACGATGTCGGGGTCCGCGGTCTCGTGCACGCAGTAGATCTTGTCCCCCGCCACGTAGCTATGCAGCCAGCGGTACGGCACGCCGAGGTCTGCCACGACCCGGTTCGACGTGCGGGCGATCTCCCGCAGCTGCTCCTGGCTCAGCTCGCCGGCACCCGGCAGCGTCCGCTCGATGATGAAAGTGGGCATCATGGGCTCCCTTCCGACCTCTACGGTCGGCCCGATCCTGCGGCGGCGCGGGGCCGCGCGGCATCGGGGGAACCCCCTAGCTTGAGGCCGGCGGGAGGTCCTCGCCCCCCGGCACCAGCCCGAGGCCGACGGCGGTGGCGACGGCCCGCGCCCGGTTCGGGGCGCCGAGCTTGGCCAGCACGGCCGACACGTGGTGCTCGGCGGTCTTCTCGGTGATGTCGAGACGCTGGGCGATCTCGGCGTTCGTCAGCCCGGCGACCATGAGCTCGAGGACCTCGACCTGGCGCGGCGTGAGCTGGGCGGGGTTCCGCCTGGTGACGCGGCGCGGTCCGCGCGGCAGATGGGAGAGGCCGAGCTGCCGCATGCGCGCCGCGAGCCGAGCGGCGGCGGGAGCGGCGCCGAGGCGCCTGAACTCGACCAGCGCCTCGCGCATCGCGTCCTCGTCGCCGTGCGCCAGGGCGAACGCGCGCTCGTAGGGGCAGCCGATCTCGCCCCACAGCCGGGCCGAGCGGCGCCAGTCGCCGCGCACGAGGGCGGCGAACGGCTCGGCCGAGCCCGGCAGCGGCTCCGCCATGGCGCCGGCCTGCCACGACCACAGCGACACCTCGCCGCGCGCCCACGGGCTGTCGGCGTCGGTGACCTGCGGCATCACGGGAGCGAGCAGCTCCGGGATCTCCGCCTCGCGGCCCTCGAGCCAGGCGAGCTCGGCCAGGCCGCAGTAGGGGGACCACAGGTACTGCATGGCGGCCCTCGGGCTGACGGCCAGCGCCTGCCGCAGCACCTCTTCGGCCCCGGCCTCGCCGCGGCGCACCATGGTCCTCCCCTTGGCGCCCAGCGCGGTGATCGGCCCGATGATGCCGTGGCCGGGGCGCGGCGGCACGCGGTCGGCGAGCCGCACGGCCTCGTCGTACGCGCCGCGCTCGAACGCCACGCGGGCCCGCCAGGCCACGCCGTAGGCCAGCGCCGAGTCGTCGTCGGTGTCTGAGGCGGACGCGACCATCGCGGCCAGCGCCTCCTCGGCCTCGTCGTAGAGCCTCGCCTCGCCGGCGCCCGAGCCCAGCATCCAGGTGGCCAGCCGGGAGACGTCGGGAGCGCCCACGCGCTCGCCGATGCCGTGGGCCTCGCGCAGCAGTCCCACGGCGCGCCGTGCGTCGCCCATCACGATCTCGGTGGTGCCGAGCATGATCATCGTCCGGCCCTCGAGGCGCGCGTCGCCCAGGCGCCGCGCCATCTCCAGCGCCGCTTCCGCCGCGGCGACGGCGGGTCGGTAGTGGCGCTGGAGCATCGAGACCATGGCGGCCTGGTCGTAGGCGCGGGCCTTGGCGAGGCTGTCGGGGAGGTCCCGGAGCAGCTTCAGGCACTCGCCGATGGGCCCGGCCACCTGGTCGTCGAGGCCGGCGCGGAAGCGCGCGTGGCCGAGCTGGCCCAAGGCGAGCGCGAGCTCCTCGGGGTCGCCGAGCTCTCGCCTCAGCCCCACCGCCCTCTCGCTGGCCGTGAGGGCCTCGGCGTGGAGGTCGAGCACGTGCAGCTCGTACGCCAGCTCCGCCCACAGCGCCGCCGCGGTGGGCCGGTCGAGGTGCTGCTCGCGCTCGAGCGCCAGCCTGAGGAACTGCGCCGCCTCGCGGTGGGCGCCGCGCTCGGCCGCCTGGCGCGCCGCCAGCGGCGCGAAGCGGACGAAGAGGTCCCAGGCGTGCGCCCTGGCGGCATGGTGGGCGAGCCGGGCCAGGTCGTCCGGCTGGCTCCGCTGCAGCAGGTCGACCATCGCCCGGTGCCACGCGAACTGGCGACCGAGGGGCGTGACGGCCTCGATAGCGCCGCGGGCCAGCTCGTGCCTGAACCTCAGGTGGCCGCGCTCGGCGAGCAGGACGCCTGCGGCCACCGCCTCGTCGGCCGCCGACGGCTCGGCCTGCGCCACCTCGAGCGCGACCGTCAGCTCCAGCGAGCGCGGCGCGGTGGCGACGACCTCGACGACGCGCCTGGCGCTGTCTCCGAGCCGCGCCGCGCGCGCCAGCACGGCCTCTCTCACGGTCCGTGGCACCTCCTCGCCGGAGGCGAGCACCTCGGTGACGTAGAAGGCGTTGCCGTCGGTGGCGCGGTGGACCCGCGCCGCCCGGGCGGCGTCGCCGCCCGCCAGCTCCGTCACGGCCTCGAGGCTGAGCGGCGGCACCGACAGCAGGCGCACGGAGGGCCGCGCGGTCAGCTCGCCTATGACCGGCCGCGCCGGGTGCCGGGGGCCCACCTCGTCGTCGCGGTAGGTGGCCACGACCAAGGAGGGGAGCCCCGCGATGCGGCGTCCGATGAACCGCAGGAAGTCGAGCGTGCCCTCGTCGGCCCAGTGGACGTCTTCGATCACGAGGACGAGAGGGACGTCGGAGTCGGCCATCCGGCGCTGGATGGCCGTGAACAGCTCGTAGGGCTCGGCCGAGGCGGCGAACGTGGCGGAGAGGTGAGAGCGGGGGTCGACCGCGATGTCGACGAGGGGGCTCAGGGGGCGCGGGGTCGTGAGCGGGTCGCAGCCGCCGAACAGCACGTGCGCGCGCTGGCCGTGACGGTGCCCGAACTCGGTGACGACCGCCGTCTTGCCGGCCCCGGCCTCCGCGCCGAGGAGCACCAGCGAACCGCGGCCGCCCACGGCGGCGCGCAGCCGCGTGCCCAGCTCGTCAAGCAGGCCCTCGCGTTCCAGGAGCGGCACCCGGGCGGCACCCCCCTTCCGGTTCGTGTGCTGTGACCATACTGCTCCGCGCCGGCCGGCCCGTCTCCCTCCGTGTTGTAGGGTGACGGGGTCCGCGCACAGGCAGGCCGCTCACGGGGCTCGTGCGCGGCGCGCCTAGAAGAGCCGCTCACTGTCCCTTGACCCCGACCGCTACGGAGACGACATGACGACCGCACAGCGACGAGACGCCCCAGCTCCCCCCGACGGCCAAAGCCGAGAGACGACCAAGATCGCGGTGCGGGGCCTCTACAAGGTCTTCGGCCCCGAACCCGCCCGCGCCATCGCGGCGCTCGAGCGGGGCGCGACCAAGGCCGAGGTGCAGACGCGCCTCGGCCACGCCGTCGGCGTCGCCGACGTGAACCTGGACATCGAGGCGGGGGAGACCTTCGTGCTCATGGGCCTCTCTGGCAGCGGCAAGTCGACGCTGCTCAGGCTCCTCAACCGGCTGCACGAGCCCACCCGCGGCAGCGTCGTCGTCGACGGCGTCGACATCACGCGGCTGTCCCGGCGGGAGCTCCTGGAGTTCCGGCGCGAGAGGTTCAGCGGCATGGTCTTCCAGCAGTTCGCGATCCTGCCGCATCGCACCGTGCTCGACAACGTCGCCTACGGCCTCGAGGTCCAGGGCGTGCCGAGGACCGAGCGGCGGGCGCGCGCCGAGCGGGCGATAGAGCTCGTGGGCCTCGCCGGCTGGGAGGGCAGCTACCCTCACCAGCTCTCGGGCGGCATGCAGCAGCGCGTGGGCCTGGCCCGCGCGCTCGCCGTGGACGCCGACGTCCTGCTGATGGACGAGGCCTTCAGCGCCCTCGACCCGCTGATCAGGCGCGAGATGCAGGACGAGCTCATAGACCTGCAGGCGCGCATGAGGAAGACGATCGTCTTCGTCACTCACGACCTCGACGAGGCCCTGCGCCTCGGCGACCGCGTCGCGATCATGAAGGACGCGCGCGTGGTCCAGGTGGGGACGCCGGAGGAGGTCATCACCGCGCCGGCGGACGACTACGTGGCCGCGTTCGTGGAGGGCGTCGACCGCAGCGGCGTCCTCACCGCCGGGTCGATCATGCAGCCGGTGCGCGAGGTGGTGCGCCTCCGCGACGGACCGCAGACGGCCCTCAACAAGATGCGCCGCTCCGGCCTCTCCGGCGTGCTCGTCGTCGACGGCGAGCGAAGGGTGCTCGGCTACCTGACCTCGGAGCGCATCGTCGCGGCGCTGCGCGAGGGCGGCGTGACCCAGGAGCGCATCCACGGCGACCTCATGGAGGACGCGCCCACCGTGTCCACGGACACCCCCCTCAGCGACGTCATGCCGCTCGCCTCGGAGGGCTCGTTCCCCATAGCGGTCGTCGACGAGGACGGGCGCCTGCGCGGCGTGGTCGTCAAGGGCGCGATCCTGGCGGCGCTGGCGCGACCCTCGGGGGCCGAGAGGGACCGGGCAGCCGGCGCGCCGCCGCCGGCCCAGGCGCCGACCGAGCCGAGGACGGAGGCCCGCGGTGCCTGACTTCCGCGTGCCCATACGCGACTGGGTGTCGGCCGCCGTCGACTTCCTGCGCGACGCCCTGGGCCCGCTCTTCGACGGCTTCGCCGACGGCGTCGACGCCCTCATCGGCGGCCTGCTGGCGGCGCTCCAGTGGGCCCCGGTGCCCGTCGCGATCGCGTTCTTCGCCGGGCTCGCGGCTCTGCTGGCCGGCTGGCGCGTCGGTCTGTTCGCGGTCGCCGGGCTCTTCGTGGTGGCCAACGTAGGTCTCTGGCGTCCGTTCCTGGAGACGCTGGCGCTGGTGCTCGCCGCGCAGGTGCTGATCCTCGCCGTGGGCGTCCCTCTGGGGATCCTGGCGGCCCGCAGCGACGCCGTGGACGGCGTGCTCAAGCCCGTCCTCGACTTCATGCAGACGATGCCAGCCTTCGTCTACCTGATCCCTGCCGTGATGTTCTTCGGGATCGGCGTCGTGCCGGGCGTCGTGGCCACCTTCGTGTTCGCGATCCCGCCGCTGGTGCGCCTCGTGAGCCTCGGCATCAGGCAGGTGCCCGCGGACCTCATCGAGGCCGCCGACGCCTTCGGGTCCACGAGCTGGCAGCGCCTCGTCAAGGTCGAGATGCCGGTGGCGCGGCCCAGCATCATGGCCGGCGTCAACCAGTCGATAATGCTCAACCTCTCGATGGTCGTCATCGCCGGGATGATCGGCGCGCGCGGCCTGGGGGCCGAGGTGCTGCGGGGCATCCAGCGGCTGAACGTGGGCCAGGGGTTCGAGGCCGGCTTGGCCGTGGTCATCATGGCGATCGTCCTAGACCGCGTCACCGCCTCGGTGGGACGGCGCCGCGCCCGCGACGCCTGAGAGCCGCCCCTGCCGCCCGGCCGGCGGCCGGCGCTGACCCCGGTCGGCCGCCGCTGACCCGCCGCGGCAGGGGAGCGTCCGCCGCCCACGCGGGACAGCGGGGCGGCGCAGTGCGCGCAGCAGCACTGCCGCGGCACCGAGGGTTGGCAGCCTCGGAGCGAGCGTGTTAGGTTCGGGACTAGCCGGTTGCGGCTTGTGGAAGTCAGCGTGCGTGCGTACGCTCGCGGAACGGTTCGTCGTTCCGTCGCCACCAAAGCCTCGAATTCATCGGGAGGTAACAGATGCGCAAGTGGTGCGCCGCCTTGGCGGCCTTGATGCTATGCGGTACCGCCTTGGCTCAGGACACGACCATCGACCTCGGCTACGTGCTGTGGGACTCCGAGATCGCCTCTACCCACGTGGTCGCCGCCGTGCTGATGGACGAGCTCGGGTACGACGTCGAGCTGACCTCGGTCGACGCCGGCCCCATGTGGACTGGCCTCGCCCAGGGCGACTTCGACGCGATCGTCGCCGCCTGGCTGCCCGCCACGCACGCCGCCTACTGGGAGCAGACGCAGGACAGCCTCACCGACCTCGGGGCGAACCTCGAGGGCGCCGACATCGGTTGGGCGGTCCCCACCTACGTGGAGATCGACAGCATCACGGAGCTCAACGACCACGCCGACACGTTCGGCGGCGAGATCGTCGGCATCGACCCGGGCGCGGGCCTCATGGCCGCCAGCGACAGGGCCCTCGACGTCTACGGCCTCTCGAACTTCGTGCTCCTCGACGGGTCCGACGCCGCCATGACCGCCGCGCTCGACCGCGCCTACAGCCGTGAGGAGCCGATCATCGTCACGAGCTGGCGTCCGCACTGGATGTGGGCCGCCTACGACCTCAAGTACCTCGAGGACCCGGAGGGCGTCTTCGGCGAGGCCGAGGAGATCCACACCATCGTCAACAGCGAGTGGGCCGAGAACGATGCCCCGGAGGACGTGCTCGCCTTCCTCGACAACTTCCACTGGACCGGCGAGCAGATGGGCGAGGTCATGCTGATGATCACGCAGCAGGGCATGGAGCCGCTCGAGGCGGCGCGCGCCTGGATCGCCGACAACCGCGACGTCGTGGAGGGCTGGCTGCAGTAGGCCGCCCGCACGGACGGGGGGCCGGCGCACGTGACGGGTGCCGGCCCCCGCCTCGACCGCTCCGGACGACCGCCTCGCGCTCCGGCGCCACCTACCTGTCCGGACCCGCCCCCGGCTCCGGGCCGTCCCCGCTCTCGAACTGGATGACGCTGAGCTGGCCGTCCACCTCGAGGATCGCCTGCTTCACCGTCGAGACGTCGTCGATGCCCTGCGCGCGCAGGCTGGCGGCCAGCTCTTCCGCGGTGAGACGCTCGCGGCGCATGTTCGCCCGCAGCGGCTTGCCCATGTGGACGACGAGGGTCGGGGTGTCGCGCGTCAGGCGTCGCCAGCTCGGGAACCTGAACTCCCACAGGTCGATCAGGTAGCTCCACATGATGACCACCACGGCCATCAGCAGGTAGTCGAGCATCGAGCTCGAGCCGCCGCCGATCGCGTCGGTCGTCAGGCCGCCGATGATCACGAGGGCGATGAAGTCGTTCGGCGAGATGTTGCCGAGGTGCCGCTTGGGGATCACGCGCAGCACGACGACGATGGCCAAGTAGGCCACCGTGCCACGCAGGACGATCTCCCACAGCGGCTTCTCGAAGGCGAAGACGGTGTCCATCGTTCCGCTCCTCCCGTCGACGGAGCGGGCCGCGCCGCTCGTGGCGCCGCGGCTGGACCGAGCCGGCCACGGCCGGCCGCTCCGCACGCGCGTGCGTAGGGGACTAGTTTGGGAGCGTGAGGCGCCTCCTGTCGGTACTCGCCGTCGCGGTGCCCGTGCTCGCGGCGGCGCTGCTGCTCTCGCCGCGCCGGGACGGCGCGGGCCGGCGGGAGCTGACGGTCTTCGCCGCCTCGAGCCTCGAGGAGGCGTTCACCAAGCTGGCCGCGAGGTTCGAGGAGCGGGAGCCCGGCGTGGACGTGAGGCTGCAGCTCGCGGGCTCCTCGACCCTCGCGCTCCAGATCGTCGAGGGCGCCGAGGCAGGCGTGTTCGCCTCCGCCGACGCGGCGCAGGTCGAGCGCGTCGCTTCCGCCGTCGACGGCTACGGTCTCGGGCGCGTCTTCGCCACGAGCCGCCTGGTCGTCGCTCTCGCGCCGGGTTCGGGCTTGCGCGCCGTCGAGGACCTCGGCCGCCCCGGCGTGAGGCTGGTCCTGGCCGGGCCCGAGGTGCCGGCGGGCCGGTACGCGCGCGAGGCGCTCGCCGAGGTGGCTGCCGGGATGCCAGGCGGCGAGGGTTGGCTGGCCAGGGTCCAAGCGAACGTCGCCTCCGAGGAGCAGAACGTGCGGCTCGTCGCCGCGAAGGTGGCGGTGGGCGGCGCCGACGCCGGCATCGTCTACGCGACCGACGCCGCCTCGTTCCCGGGACTCGAGACGGCGGCCATCGACGCGTCCGTGACGCCGACCTACGTGGTGACGGACCGGGCGGGCGACCGGGCGGCCGAGAGGTTCGTGGCGCTGCTCATGTCAGAGGAGGGAGCGGCCGTCCTGCGCGGCTACGGCTTCTCGCCGGCGCGGTAGCGTGCGCCCGTGAGCCGCGGTCGACCGCGCGTCGAGGTGCTGGCGGCGGGGGTGCTCCTCGCCGCCTACCTCTCGCTCCCGACGCTGGCGATCGCCGTGCGCGCCTTGGGCGCGCCCCGCGCCGCGCTGGTATCGCCCGCCGTCCTCGACGCGCTGCGCCTCAGCGTGGCCACCAGCTCGCTGGCCATGGCCCTGGTGGTCGCGCTCGGGACGCCGCTCGCCTACCTGCTGGCGCGCCACGACTTCCGCGGGCGCAGGCTCCTCGACGCCGTGGTCGACCTGCCTCTGGTGCTGCCGCCCGTGATCGCCGGTCTCGGCCTGCTGCTGGTGTTCGGCAGGCGCGGACCCGTCGGGGCGGCGCTGGAGGCGGCGGGGCTGGGCGTCGCGTTCACGACCGCCGCGGTGGTGATGGCGCAGGTCTTCGTCGCCACCCCGTACTACGTGCGTACGCTCAAGGTCGGGCTCGCCGCCGTGCCGCGCGAGGTCGAGGCGGCGGCGCTGACCGACGGAGCGGGTCGCTGGCTCGCCTTCTGGAGCGTGACGCTGCCCGTGGCCCTCCCCGCCGCGACAGAGGGGCTGGTCCTGGCGTGGTCGCGCGCGCTGGCCGAGTTCGGGGCCACCCTGGTGTTCGCCGGCAGCCTCATCGGCCGCACCCGCACCCTGCCCCTCGCCACCTACGCGGCGCTGGAGAGCGGCGTCGAGGAGTCCGTGGCGCTGGCCCTCGTGCTCACCGTGCTCTCGCTGGCCCTGTTCGCCCTGTCCCGCGCGGCGCTGCGGGCGCCGGGGGCCGCGCCAGGGCGGGGGTGACGTCGTCCCCGCGACGCGCGCGGGGAGGTGGACCCGCGCCCCCGTGAAGCGGTCGGCTAGGCCAGCACCTTCAGCGCCGCGTCGAGCCCCTCGAACCCGAAGGACAGGTCCTCGCGCGAGATCGTGAGGGGCGGCGAGACGATGAGCACGTTGTAGCGTCCGAAGGCGTAGACGCCGCGCTCGCGCAGCGCCGCCGTGAGCTTGCCGATGGGAGCGTTGTCCCCGCCGTACCACGGCACGAGCGGCTCGCGCGTGGCGCGGTCCTTGACGAGCTCGATGCCGAAGAACGCGCCGACCCCGCGCACGTCGCCGACCACGGGGTGGCGCTCCTTGAGCGTCTCGAGGCCGTCGCGGATCACGGGCTCGAGCTCCCGTGCGCGCCGGAACAGGCCCTCCTGGCGCATCGCCGTCACGGTCGCGAGGCCGGCGGCCATCGCCAGCGGGTGGCCAGAGTAGGTGTGGCCGCACATCAGCACGTTGTCGTCGAAGTGCTCGGCCAGCGACTCGCGCACGAGCACGCCGCCGAGAGGCACGTACGCCGAGGCGACGCCCTTGGCGAAGACGATCATGTCGGGCGTGACCTCGAAGCGCTGCGCCGCGAACGTCTCGCCGGTGCGGCCGAAGCCCGTCATGACCTCGTCGAACACCAGCACGATGCCGTGGCGGGCGGTGATGTCGCGCAGGCCCTTGAGGTAGCCCTCGGGGTAGACGACCACGCCGTTCGAACCGACCACGGGCTCGATCACGAGGGCGGCGATGTTCTTGGCGCCCTCGAACGTGATCACGTCCTCGAGGTGCTGCAGCGCGCGCCGCGTCTCCTCGGCCGGGTCGTCGGTGAAGAACGGCGAGTTGAACGGGTAGGGCGCGAAGAAGCGCACCACGCCCGGCATGCCCGGCTCGTTCGGCCAGCGCCTGTCCTCGCCGGTGAGGCTGCCGGCGCCCGGCGCCGAGCCGTGGAACGACCGGTATGCCACCAGCACCTTGTGCCGGCCGGTGATCATGCGCGACATCTTGACCGCGTCCTCGTTGCCCTCGCCGCCGTTGGCCGTGAAGAAGACGCGCGCGCCCTCGTCCCAGGGCGAGACCTCGGAGAGCAGCGCCGCGAAGTCGCTGCGCACGTCGTTCATCAGCGAGGGCGCGGCGTAGAGGAGGCGCTCGGCCTGGCGCTTGATCGCGTCGACGACGGCGGGGTGGCCGTGCCCGAGGTTCACGGCGACGAGGCCCGCCGAGAGGTCGAGGTAGCGCTTGCCGTCCTCGTCGTAGAGGTACGAGCCCTGGCCCCGCGTGATCGTCGGCGTGTTGACCGCCGACTGCTTGCTCCACGGGGTGAGCACGTGCTTGTGGGTGCGGCTGGTGGCGGTAGGCGACATGCTGACTGCCTCCCTCGCTGCGCCGGTCTGCCGGCGTCGCTGTGGCTCGGCTGGCAGAGTACTCCTTCCGGAACGGGCCCGGCCGCCCTCGCCTCGCGGACGCGGAGCGTCCCGGACGCCCTCGGTGTCGGGCGATGACCGGCGCCGCCGGCCCGCGCGGCGGCTGCCCGGCCTCAGCCCACCCGCAGCGGACCGAAGCTCGGCAGCGGCAGGCCGGAGTCGGCGCCGCGGATCACGTCCTCGAGGTACTCCGAGGTGGCCGTCGGCTCGTGCGGCCTCATGTAGCGCAGGTAGACGTCGCCGGCCGGGTTCGACGCCAGCGTGATCACGACCTTGCGGGCGTCGGAGGCGTGGCGCTCCACGTTCGCGATGGCCAGCTCGTTGCTGCTGCCGTACGAGCTGGAGTAGTCGGAGCCGCCGTCGGGCGGGCCGTCCCAGGCCGTGAAGTAGCCCGAGTAGGCCGCCGGTCCGCTCACCTGGGGCGGCGTCACCTCCCGGTCGAACGTCAGCGTCACCGTGGTCCCGGAGCGCGTGAGCGAGACGAGGCGCGGGCCGGTGCCGTCGACGTCCCAGCCCAGCACGTGCTCCTGGTAGGCCAGGGCGACGCGTCTGGCGAGCACCTGCTGCCCCTCGGCGCTGAGGTGGATCCTGTCGAACCGCGGCAGGTCGTGCGTCACCACCATGTGCGCGCCCTGCACCCCGCCCTCGAGGCCGGAGCTCGGGAGCAGGTGGGGGGTGCCGAGGAAGGCGCCCTCCTCGAGCCGCCGCTGGCGCTCGGCGATGTCGTGCGACTTGAGCTGCTCGACGTAGGCGTCGGTCGGGCTCTCCGCGCCGAAGCAGCAGCCGTAGGCCGCGAGCTGGGCGTAGATGATCACGGGGTCCACGGCGCCCGTCGCGCCCGCGAGCGTCGCCCGCATCGCCTCGAACACGCTCGCCGTGTAGCCCGCGTAGTCCTCCCGGAGGTCGAGGGTCGAGTTGTCCGACTCGCCCTGGTACCAGAACACGGCGCTCACCGGCCCGCCCTCCGGCTCCTGGTCCCCGACGGGGTCGTCGCGGAGGCCGGCCGACAGCAGCGCCCGGTACATCGCGCTGCCGTAGAGCGTGTCGCGGTCGGTGCCGGCGAGGTCGGCGGGCCCGAGGTACCAGCCGACGTTCGTGATGGGCCGCGGCGTCATGCGGCTGCCGCCGAGGGCGGCGGGTATCAGGTAGGCGGCGCGACCGGTGCCCGTCACGCCGGCGTCCTCGTCCCCCACCGCGAGGAGCCGGCCGAGGGACGTGCCCGCCGAGGTGCCAGGGTCGGCGTCCTCGCTGACCACGTCGAGCTGGCCCGTCGGGTCGTCCAGCGGCTCGGTGGCCGGTCGCCACCTGTAGTCGTTCCCGAGCATGCGCACGGTCGGGAAGGCGTCGCCGTCCTGCAGCTCGGCGGGGACGTCCCTGTCCCAGCCCACGGCGTTCGACTGGCCGGCGACGAGGACCGCGACGTTGCCCACGAGGACCTGGGTCTCGGCGTCCCCGGCGACGACCCGGAGGGTACCGAGGGCGTCGTTCGGGTCGGTCGTCAGCGTCCACAGCGCCGACTGGCCCTCGATGGGCCAGCTCACCTGGCCGACGAAGCCGCTGCCGTTGAGGTTCACGCCGAAGAACGCGAGCCCCGAGAGCGGGGCGTTGCCGGCGTTGCCCACGAGCACCGGCGCGCCGGCGCGCAACCGCGCGTAGCCCAGGAGCGGGGGTTTGGCCACCGGCGCGGCCTCCGCGTCGGGGAAGGCGGCCTTCACGAACGCCTGGCGCACGTCGGCCTCGTCGTAGACGCAGTCGCCGGTGAGGTCGGCGTGGAAGAGCTCGTGGGGGTCGCCGCCGGCGAGGCCTTCCTCGGCGATGGCCGTGTGGATCAGCACCACGTCGCGTAGGTCGACGTCGCCGCCGGCGTCGATGTCGCCGAGCGGGTAGGAGGCCAGCTCGGCCGGGTAGTCGGACGAGAGGCAGGCAGAGGTGGCGTCGGCGTCGGGCTCCAGCTCCGGTAGGCCGTCGTGCAGGTCCACGGGCTCGTCGGAGCCGTCCTCAGCGAAGCCGCCGAGCGCGACCGCGCCGGGGACGTCGGAGCCGTCGGGACCGTAGGCGGAGGACCCGGTCACCGCGGGCGGCGCGGCGTCGGGCGGCGAGGACCAATGGAGCGTGAGCAGGTGGCCCGACCCGGCCTCGTAGGAGAACCAGTGGACGCTCACCCTTCCGGCACCGTCGTCGCGAGCGGCCGCGATGGCGGCTGCGTCGGCCACGGTGAGCCCCCGGAACGTCGCCTCCTCGGGGTCGTAGGCGACCGTGACGACGAGCGCCGAGACCGCGTCCTGTGCTTCGAGATGCTGCGCCAGCCACTGGCTGCCGGGCGGTGGCGGCGGGGGAGGCGGGGGCTCGGGCGGCGGTGGGAACAGCGTGTCGCAAGACGCGAGCAGGAGGGCTACCGCGAGCGCCGCCAGGGCGCCCGGCCCGGGCCGCCCACCGACGAGCGACCGGCGCGTCCTCTCGCTGACCGTCCGCAACGGTGAAGGCTCTCCCACCGGCCCTCCTCCTAGGGCCGGCGCCAGCGGCGGCCGGGCCCCCGCGCGACCGTGTTCGCGCGCTGCCGTGCATCGTGTCAGCGGAAGATGTGAGCCGCGTGACGGCGGCAGCACGCTCCGCCACGCGACCGGCCGGAGGGGCTGCCATGCGCCTCTCATCTGGCCAGCGGTTTCTCATCTTCCTGCTAGTACCCTCGCACTACTCGTACGAGATCGCCTGCCCGGCTCCGTGGGGGACCGCGGATGCCGTTGGCAGCGCGAAGTGGCGATCGCAGCGGTGCCCGGCCGGGTCGGGCGCGAGGCCAGTAGTCCGGCGTACCAGAAGGAGACGACGTGCAGAGACTTCGATTGGTAGCCATCTTCACGGCGCTGGCGGTCGTCGTGGCGGCCTGTGGCGAGCCGATACCACCGGCCGAGACGCACACGCTCACGGTGAACGTGGGCGGCGACGGCACGGGATCGGTGAGGTTCGACGCTGCCGACGGCGAGAACGCGGCCGGCGCCAGCGAGCACGAGGCGGGCACGGAGGTGACCCTCGTCGCCGCGCCCGGCGACGACAGCGTCTTCGGCGGCTGGGGCGGCGCCTGCTCCGGCGCGGACCCGCAGTGCGTGGTCACGATGGACGCGGACAAGACGGTGACCGCGACGTTCACCGCGGAGCCGCAGGTGCCGGCCGAGGTGCAGCTCAACGTGGACTTCACGGGCAGCACCGGCGGCGGGACGATCGAACAGGCCGAGCTCGGCATCGCCTGCACGTTCGCGCCCGGCGCGGGCGCCACGGGCGCGTGCGGTCCCGTCACGGCCTCGACCTCGACCGCCTACACCTTCACCGCCACCCCGGCCACCGACATGGAGTTCGCTGGCTGGGCCGGCGACGCCGACGCCGCCTGTGACGACGCCAACACCACCTGCGCGGTGACGCCGGACCAGGACCCCTTCGTCGTCGTCGCCGTCTTCAGCGACCCCAACGCCGGGGCACCGGTCTCCGGCTCCGTGGCGATCGCCGGAACCCAAGACGACGGCTTCGAGTGGCGGGCCGACGCGAGCGGCGCGACGGGCGTCCCGGCCGACGTGGAGGGCAACACCTACAACGAACTGCGGCAGATCGGCCTCTCGTACCTGTTCCGCTACGGCGTCGAGGTCGTCTCGGGCTTCGCCTTCCGCGACCTCGAGATACCGCGGGGCGCCACGGTCCAGGAGGCCTACATCCAGTTCACGAGCATCGTGCGCGAGAACGGCTCGGGCCCGTCCGGCTCGTACGACCCCAGCGACGGCCAGCCGGTCACGCTGAAGATAAACGTCGAGGACTCGCTGGACCCGGCGCCGATCCCCTCGCGGGACCCCGGTCCGCCGTTCCCCAACAACCTCAGCAGCCGCACCCTCGTGCCCGACGCCACTGTCGACTGGGACGTCCCCGACTGGGCGGACCACGGCGAGGCGGGCCCGGCGCAGCAGACGCCGGACCTCTCGGCCCTGCTCCAGAAGCTGGTCGACAAGGGCGGCTGGACGCAGGGCGACAGCGACGTGATGTTCATCGTCTCGAACGCGGACGACTCGCCGGAGACCGGGTGGCGCCAGGTCGCCGACTTCTCCGAGACCGACGGCGACCCGGGAGAGTTCGCGGCGGTGCTGCACTACTCGTACACGCTCCCCGGACCGTAGCGAGTCGCGGTCACCGGCGGGAGGTGCCCCGTGCGCTGCGGGGCACCTCCGCCCCTCGGGCCCCGAAGGGTCGCGTGCCGCCGTACCAGCCGGTGCGTGCCGGCGCCGCGCGCGCCAGCGGGGCGGCCGTCGCGGACAGGGGAACGCCGCTGACCTACCATGGGCGGATGCGACGCGGCTTCGGCTCGGCCATCGCCCGGCGGCTCGGCGCCCCCGGGCGCCGCGTGCGGCGCTGGTGGGACCGCCGCACCATGCCGCGCTTCGCCAGCGTCGGGCCGGGGTTCGTGATGCGGCAGCCCCGCAGCGTCGTGGGCGCCGACCGCATCCACGTCGGCCGCGACGTGAAGCTCGGTCCCGGCAGCGAGCTGAAGGCGAACGTGCGCTACCCGGGAGGCTGGATGCGCCACCCGCTCGGGGAGCACGTCGAGCAGCGCTTCGAGCCCGTGATCCGCATCGGCGACCGCGTGACGGCCACGGCCGCGCTGCAGGTCGTCGCGTTCCGGGAGGTCGTCATCGAGGACGACGTCATGTTCGCCTCCAACGTCTTCGTCGCCGACGGCACGCACGCCACCACGAGCGGGGAGGTCCCGTACAAGTACCAGGGCATCGCGCCGGTGGCCCCGGTCCGCATCGGACGCGGCGCCTGGCTCGGTCAGAACGTGGTCGTGCTGCCCGGCGTGACGATCGGCGAGCTGGCGGTCGTGGGCGCCAACAGCGTCGTCACGCGGGACGTCCCGCCCCGCACCGTCGTGGCCGGCGTGCCGGCCCGGCCCGTGAAGACCTGGGACGAGGCGAGCGGCGCCTGGCGCCCCGCCGACTCAAGGGGGTGAAGCGAGCCTGGTGAGCCCACCGCTGGTCACGATCGGCATCCCGACGTACAACAGGGCGCGCGGCTACCTCCGCGAGGCGCTGGCGTCGGCGCTGGCGCAGACCTACGAGCGCGTCGAGGTCGTCGTGGCCGACAACTGCTCGGAGGACGACACCGCCGAGGTGGTGGCCGAGGTCGGCGCCGGCCGCGTCAGGTACCACAGGCACGAGAGGAACCTGGGCGCGCAGGCGAACTTCAACTCGCTCCTCGAGCTCGCCGCGGGCGACCACTTCGTGCTGCTGCACGACGACGACCTGATCGACGCCGACTTCGTCGCCACCTGTGTCGCGGCCATGGGGGAGAGGCGGCCGGGCCTGGTGCGGACGGGCACCCGCGTGATCGGCGAGGACGGCCGCGTCGTGTACCAGCGCCTGAACCAGGCCCCCGGCACCGACGTCCGCGGCCTCGTCGAGGCCTGGTTCGCGAACCGCACCTCGTTCTACCTCTGCAGCACGATGTTCGACACGGCGGTGCTGCGCGGCGTCGGCGGCTTCGACACGCCGCGCGCCCTGTTCAACGACGTGGCCGCCTACGTTCGCGTCGCCGCCGCGGCCGGGACCGTCGAGGTCCCCGACGTCAAGGCGACGTTCCGGATGCACCAGGACAGCGCCGGCAAGGCCGCGAAGGTGAGGGCGTGGGCCGAGGACGCCGCCTACGTCGTCGAGCTGATGACGGACCTGGTGTCGCCCTCGGCGGCGCTGCCGGACACCGCCTTCGCCGCGCGGGCCAGGGAGTACTTCTGCGGCAACTGCTACCACCGGGCCAGCCGCATCGCCGACCCGCGCGCCCGGCGCGAGGCGATGGCGGCGGTGCACGAGGCCCTCGGCTGCACGCCGCCGTGGCGCTACGAGCTCGAGCGCCTCGCGCTGCGCGTGCGGCGCCGCCTGGGGCCCCGGCCCGCTTGAGCGGCGCCGCGCCCCGCGCCCGCTACCGGGTGGCGTTCCTCACGCCGGAGTACCCGACCGAGCTGACCGGCGAGGGCGGCGTGGGCAGCTACGTCCACAAGACCGCGCACCTCCTCGCGCGGGACGGCCACGACTGCACGGTGTTCGTCACCAGCGACGCCGACGAGAGGCTGCGCGACGGCGACGTCGCGGTCGTGCGGGTGGCCCGCAGCCGCTCTTCCGCGCTGCGGGGGCTCGCCTGGCTGCTGCGGCGCCTCGACCGCGCCTCCGGCTACCTGCCCGCCTACGTCGCGAACGCGCGGCGGCTGGCCGCGGCTCTCGAGGCGGAGCACGAGCGCGCGCCCTTCGACCTCGTGCAGTCGGCGAACCTGCGGTTGGCGGGCCTGTTCGTGCGTCGGCGGGAGGGCCGGCGGCACCTCGTGCGCATCAGCACCTCGCGGCTGCTCTACGAGCCCGCCTCCGGACGCCCCGTGACGCCTCTGGCGCGCCTCACCGAGCGCCTCGACGTGCTGGCCCAGCGCCGCGCCGACGCCTCCTACGCTCCCAGCAGGCTGCTGCAGCGCCACTTCGCCGACCGCTACGGGCTCGACGTGGGTCTCGTCTGGCCGCCTCTGCCCGTCGACGTCGCCGACCGCGGGGAGCCGCCGCCGCCGGGCCTGCCGGGGCGCTACCTCGTGCACTTCGGCTCCCTGGGGCGCCGCAAGGGCACCGACGTGGTCGCGGACGCGCTGCCCCTGGCCTGGGAGCGCGAGCCGGGGCTGCGCATGGTGTGGGCCGGCCCGCTGGCCGACGCGGCGCGCGAGCGCTACCGCGCCGCGTGGGGCGAGCGCGCCGAGCTGGTCACGCTGCTGGGCCCGCTCGCGAGGCGGCGCCTCTACGGCGTCGTGGCCGGGGCCGTCGCCAGCGTGCTGCCGTCGCTGATGGACAACCTGCCGAACACGGTCATCGAGAGCCTGGCGCTGGGCGTGCCGGTCGTCGGCACCGACGGCGCCAGCATCGACGAGCTGGTGAGGCACGGCGAGAGCGGGCTGCTCGTCCCGCCGGGCGACGCGCCGGCCTTGGCCGACGCCCTCGTCGAGGTGTGGCGCGGCCGGCCGTTCCCGCGCGTCTCTCCGCCGGAGGAGATGCTCCCTGAACGAGCCGTGAACGCCCTCCTGGCGTTCGCCGGCCTGGCGCCTGGTACCGGACTGGTATAGTCCCGGCGTAACGTTCTACCCCACCAGGAGGTGCTGATGCGACGGTCCGCACTGAAGGTGCTCGCGGCGCTGCTGGCTCTCACGCCGGTGGCCGCTGCGCAGCCAGAGATCGAGCTCACGTGGTGGATCAACCCGTGGCGCATCGTCACGCCGGACCTGCCCGAGGGCCAGAGCCCCACGGGCGAGGAGTACGCCCGGTACATGAGCGAGCGCTTCATGGAGCTCCACCCCAACGTCACCGTCCACTACGAGCTGGTGCCCAACGCCGGTTTCGGCGAGAAGGTGACGACGGCGATCTTCGCCGGCAACCCGCCGGACGTCCTCAAGGACCTGGACTGGAACCCCGAGTGGGCGCGCGAGGGCCTGCTCGAGCCGATCGACCCCTACCTCACCGACGAGGACCGTCAGGACTTCCTGCCCTACGCCCTCGAGAAGGGCAACGTCGACGGCCAGCACTACATCTGGCCGTGGAACAACTCGAACAACGGCATGGGCTCGACGCTGCTCCTCAACACCGCCCTGTTCGAGGAGGCGGGCGTCGAGGTCCCGCCGCTGCCCGACCGCTCCTGGACGATCGACGAGTTCCTCGCCGCGGCGGAGAAGCTCACGATGGACCGCGACGGCGACGGCACGACCGACGTCTACGCGATCACCTTCGCCGCCCGCGACACCGAGAACATGCTGGCCTGGCTGATGCGCTTCGGCGCGAAGCTCATCAACGACGAGGGCACGGCGTTCGTCCTCAACTCCGAGGAGGGCGTGCGGGCGCTGCAGTTCATCGTCGACCTCATCTACGAGTACGGCTACGCGCCGCGCGGCGGCGAGGCCCTCGACGTGTACGGCACGATCGAGAACCTGCACAACGGCCGCGCCGCGATCGGCTACGGCGGCATCTACGAGATCGGGCGCATCGACCGCTACCTCAAGGAGGGGCGCATCGCCGACCCCATCGACGTCGTGATCGCGCCGTTCCCGCACGACCCCGAGGTCGGGCCCATCGCCTACCAGACCTCCGGCGGCTTCGTCGTCTTCAAGCAGGAGGACGACTACAAGCGCGAGATGGCGATGGAGTTCGCGCGGTTCCTGACGAGCAGAGAGAACATCAAGATGCTCGAGAGCCTGCTCTACATCACGGCGCGACGCTCCGCGAACGCCGAGCTCGACTTCGCGAACGTCGCCGACTACACCGACGACGTGCCCACCGAGGTGCAGGTCTACCAGGCCGCGATCGACCACGGCGTGCCCTACTTCGGGCCGTCCGACCTCGACATCTCGCCGGCGATGGAGTACTTCACCGCCGCCATGGAGGCCGCGCTCAGCCGCACCAAGACACCGCAGCAGGCCCTCGACGACTTCGTGAGGGAGGCCAACCGGGCCGTCTTCGGCAACTGACGGCGGGACCGGAGCCTTAGGTGTCCACCACTCAGGTGCCCGTCGGCACTCTCGGCGGGGACACGCGACCCCGGGCGCAAGCCCGGGGTCGCGCCGCCGGGCGGCCGCGAGGCGGCGGAGGCGGGCGCGCCCCCGGGTCGGGCGGGCTCTGGGGGGCCGCTTTCGTGGCGCCCCAGACGCTCCTCTTCGCGGCGTTCTTCCTCGTCCCGGTCGTGATCGCGTTCGCCCTGGCCTTCATGGAGGTCCGGCCGACCCGCATGACGTGGGTGGGGCTCGAGAACTTCGAGCGCGTCCTGGCCGACCCGCTCTTCGGGCGGGCGCTGATCAACACCAGCCTGTTCACGGCCGTCGTCGTGGTGTTCTGGCTGGGCAAGGCCCTGCTGATCGCCTACCTGCTCGACCCCATGAACGGCACGCTGCAGACGTTCTTCAAGTCGGCGTTCTACCTGCCGGCGGTGACCTCGAGCATCATCATCTCGCTGATCTGGCTCTGGATATTCAACCCGACTTTCGGCCTGCTCAACGCCTTCGTCGGCCTCTTCGGCGTCGAGCCGGTCGCCTGGCTGGGCAACACGGGCACGGCGCTGCCCTCGCTGATGGTCATGCAGGTCGTGATGGGGGGCGGCTCGAGCATCGTCCTACTGTCCGCGGCGCTGGCGCGCATACCGCGCGACCTCTACGAGGTGGCGCTCATCGACGGCGCCAGGCGTCCGACGATCTTCGCCAAGGTGATCCTGCCCCTGATCCGTCCGACGCTCCTCTACCTGGTGGTGACGGGAACCATCAACACGTTCCAGGTCTTCGACTCCGTCTACGTCATGACGCAGGGCGGGCCGCAGTTCGCGACCACGACGGTCGTCTACCGCATCTACCAGGAGGCGTTCCAGCGCTTCGACCTCGGCCTGGCCTCGGCGATGGCCATCGTCCTCTTCCTCATCACGCTGGTGCTGGCGGCGGTGCAGTTCAGGCTGCTCGGCCAGAACGTGGAGTACTGATGGCCGCCGGCCTCGCGCGACGCGACCCGTTCCTCCGCGACCCCTCGCACCCGGTCAAGCCGACGCCCGCGGGCGCCGTCGCGATACTCGTGACGCTCGTGGTGCTGTCGCTGGCCGCGCTGGTGCCGCTCTACTGGATGTTCGCCACGTCGCTGACCCCCTCGGCGATGACGGTGCGCTTCCCGCCCGAGCTGGTCCCCTCCGACCTGACCCTCGACAACTACCGGGCCGTCCTGCGGCAGCCGAACTTCTGGCGGTGGGTGCAGAACTCGCTGGTCCAGTCGCTGGCCGTGACCGCCGTCGTGGTGACGACGGCCTCGATGGCCGGCTACGCGCTCGCCAAGCTGCCGTTCCCCGGCTCGCGGGCGCTGTTCTGGCTGTTCATCGTGTCGATGATGCTGCCGTTCGAGGCGATCCTGGTGCCGCTGTTCCTCGTCGTCACGCGCCTCGGCCTCGTCGACACCTACCTGGGACTGCTGCTGCCGCTGATGGCGGCGCCCTTCTCGATCTTCCTGATGAAGCAGTTCATCCAGACGCTGCCCAGCGAGCTCATCGACGCCGCCCGCGTCGACGGCGCCAGCGAGCCGCGCATCTACTGGGACGTCGTGCTGCCGCTGGTGCGGCCCGGGCTGGCCTTCCTCGGCATCATCACGTTCGTCGCGCAGTGGAACTCGTTCGTGTGGCCCCTGGTGGTGACCCGCTCGAGCGAGATGCGCACGCTGCAGGTGGGACTGGTCCTGATCAGGGAGCAGGAGCCGCTGTTCTTCGGCCTGCAGATGGCCGCGGCGATGATGGCGGCGATACCCGTGATCGTCGTGTTCTTCGCCTTCCAGCGCTACTTCCTGCGCGGCGTGACCGTGGGGGCCCTCAAGGGATGACGGAGGCCATCGGCGGTCCGCGAGCCCGCCTCGGCGCCGACCGTCCGCCCGCGGTCGGCTTCGACCTGGACGGCGTGCTGATACGCAACCCGTTCGAGACCTGCGTCCTGGCGCGCCTGGCCGCGCTCCTGAAGGCCACGCCCGGCCTCAAGGACCTGGGCGAGGAGGAGGCCACGCGTGCCGTACGGCGGCGCGTGTCCGGCGGCTGGCAGCGGCGCATGGACGCCGGCGACCTCGTGGGGGCCTACGACTGGGACGCGATCTACCGCGAGGTCGCCGCCGAGCTGGGCGGCGCCCCGGAGCTGGCGGGCGGCATCGACGTCGCCCGCTGGGTCGAGGAGTGCTGCTGCCAGGACGGGCACATCGCCGCGCTGCCCGGCGCGCGGGAGGCCCTGGCCGGGCTGGCGGCGCTCGGCGCGCGGCTCGTCGTCGTCACGAACGGCTTCGCCGCCTACCAGGAGCCGGTCCTCGACGCGCTCGGCCTGCTGCCGTACTTCGAGGCGGTCCTGACCCCGGAGCGGACCGGCGCCGCGAAGCCCCAGCCCGGCATCTTCATGGCGGCCGGTCCGCTCGACCTCTTCGTCGGCGACACGCTGGTGCACGACGTGCTCGGCGCGCGCTCGGCGGGCGTGGCGGCGGCGTGGCTGCATCCCCGCCTGCCGCCGGAGCTGGAGCGCCTCTCGCCGCGCGAGCGGGCACTCCACCCGCTGCTGCCCGGCGTGGTCGAGCGCTCCCTGGGGGCCTCGCCGCACGCGCGCTTCCACCCCGAGGCCGACGCCAGGAGCTGCCGGCCGGACTACGTCCTCGCGCGAGTCGACGAGGTCGTGGACGTGGTGGCCGGCGACGCCGCGCGGCGGTAGGGCGCCCAGGCCGGGTCGTGCTCGAACTCCCACCTGTAGTGGTCGCGCCCCGCGAGACTGGCCGCCGCCGCCTCGTCGACGATCACGACGCAGTGCGGGTGCAGCTGCAGGGCCGTCGCGCTGATCATCGAGGTGATCGGCCCCTCCGTGGCGCGGGCCAGCACGTCGGCCTTGCGCTCGCCCGTCACGACCATCAGCAGCTCGCGCGCCTCGAGGATCGTGCCCACGCCCATCGTCAGCGCGCGCTCGGGCACGCTGGCCGGGTCGCCGCCGAACAGGGGGGCGTTCTGCTCGCGCGTCGTGGGCGTGAGCGCGATGTGCCGCGTGCGCGACATCAGGGCTGACAGCGGCTCGTTGAAGCCGATGTGCCCGGTGCGGCCCAGACCCAGGAGCTGGAGGTCGATGCCGCCCGCCAGCTCGATCGCGGCCTCGTAGGCGCGGGCCTCGGCGTCCAGGTCCTCGGCGACGCCGTCGGGCAGGTGGACGTTCTCGGGCCGCAGGTCGACGTGGTCGAACAGGTGCCGGCGCATGTAGTAGTGGTACGAGCGCTCGTCGTCGGGCTCGAGGCCGACGTACTCGTCGAGGTTGAACGTCGTGGCCCGCGCGAAGCTGAGGCCCTCATCGCGGTGCAGGCGCACGAGCTCGGCGTATATGCCCTCCATGGTCGCGCCCGTCGCGCACCCCAGCACCAGGTCGGGCTTGGCCCTGAGCCGGTCGGCGACGATCCGGGCGGCCAGACGCTCGGCGTCGCGCGCGGTGGGCAGGATTACGATCTCCATCGGGCCATCCTAGCCGGGCGGCGCGCCGCGGCGGCGGCCGGCCGGCGCGTCCCGTGCTCGCTCGGCAGGGACATCGGTCGGCCGCCGCGGCGGCCTCCGCGGCGCCGGCGCCTCAGCGCAGCAGCAGCGGGTCGCTCTTGCGCGGGGCGGCCCTGACGCGCGCCTCCAGCTCGCGCGCCTTGTCGAGCGCGCGCTCGGCAGCGGTCCTGTCGCCCGCGAGGAGCACCTCCTCGACAGTGCGGTGGAGGGCGAAGAGCTCCATCTCGAACGCCTGCATCAGGCCCTTCTCCTCGGCGAGGCCGCGGATCTGCTCCACGGCGGACCTGAGCTGCGCCTTCAGGTAGAAGGGGACGTCGTCTCGGCGCATCGGCGTCATGCTCGCCCGGCGGCTATGTCGGGAATGTCACAGGGGAACGCTGACCTCATCCACGGAGCTCCTCCTGAGTCGGCTCTCGGCGACCACCCGCAGGGCTGCGGCTCGAGGCACCGCCGGCGCCCATCCTAACCCCGTGGCCCGGGGCGTCACGGCGCCGGGGCGGGCGGCAGGGGGTGTAGGGGGCCCGTCGTGACCGTCACCTCCTCGCCGACCGCGAACATGCCGCGCTCCGCCGGGTTCGCCTCGTGGGCCACGACGGTATCGCCCGACGGGAGGGTGACGTGGTACTCGGCGTGGTCGCCGAGGAAGGCCGCGCGGGCGATCCTCCCGCGCGCACCGGGCCCGTCGCGCCGCAGCGCCACGGCCTCCGGCCGCACGACGAGCTCGACGCGGCGACCCGGGCCCACGGGAGCGTCCGAGCTGAGCGGCAGGCGGGCGCCGGCGACGTCGACGGTGCGGGCGTCCACCACCTCGCCGGTCAGGAAGTTCGCCTTGCCGATGAAGTCGGCGACGAACCTGCTGTTGGGACGGGAGTAGAGCTCGCGCGGCGGCGCCACCTGCACGATGCGCCCGCGGTTCATGACGACGACGAGGTCGGACAGCGCCATCGCCTCGGCCTGGTCGTGGGTGACGTAGACGCTCGTCACGCCCAGGCGCTGCTGCAGCTCCCGCACCTCGATGCGCATCTGCTCGCGCAGCTTGGCGTCGAGGTTCGAGAGCGGCTCGTCGAACAGGAGCACTTGCGGCTCGAGGACTATGCACCGCGCCAGCGCCACACGCTGCTGCTGACCGCCCGAGAGCTGGCTGGGCGCGCGCCGCTCCAGGCCGGCGAGGCCGACGAGCTCGAGCACCTCGCCGACGCGCTCCCGCACCCGCGCCTCGGGCACGCGCGCCATGCGCAGGCCGAACGCGACGTTCTCGAACACGTCGAGGTGGGGGAAGATCGCGTAGGACTGGAAGACCATGGCCGTGTCCCTGACGTTCGGGGCCAGCCCGTCCACGCGCCTGTCGCCGAAGTGGATCTCGCCGCGCGTAGGCTCCTCGAAGCCGGCTATCAGGCGCAGCAGCGTGGTCTTGCCGCAGCCCGAGGGGCCCAGGAGGGTGAGCATCGCCCCCTTCTCGACCTCGAGGCTCACGTCGTCGACGGCCACGACGACGTCCCCGCCGTCGTGACCAGGGAACTCCTTGCGCAGGCCCACCAACCTCAGGTCGACTGCCACGTCCTTGAGCCCGCCTCCTAGAACCGCACGGTGGCGGCGGCCTCCGCCCGCCTGCCGACGAGCGCGCCGATGACGCCCACGGCGACGAGCACGATGCCGAGCAGGACGATGCTGAACGCCGCGGCCACGCCGAGCCTACCCGAGCCGACCTGGTTGAGGATCTGCACGGTCATCAGGTTCCAGTTCGCGGACACGAGGAAGATCGCCGCGCTGATCGCCGTCATCGCGCGCACGAACGCGAACACCAGCCCGGAGAAGAAGGCGGGTGCGATCAGCGGCAGCGTCACCCTCCTGAAGGTCGTCACGCCGTCGGCCCCGAGGTTCTGGGCGGCCTCCTCGATAGAGGGGTCGATCTGCCGCAGCACGGCGATGCCGTTCTGGATGCCGACGGGGACGTAGCGGAACACGAAGTTGAGGACGAGGATCGCCAGCGTGCCCGTCAGGACCAGGGGCGGGGCGTTGAAGGCCAGGATGTAGCCGATCCCCACCACCGTGCCGGGCACGGCGAAGTTCAGGATCGAGAGGAACTCCATCGGGCGCCTGCCGGGGAACGCGCGCCTCACGACGAGGAAGGCGATGAGCATGCCCAGCAGGCCGGAGACCGGCGTCGAGGTCACGGCGATGACCACCGTGTCCTTGACGGTGTCCCAGCCGACGTCGAAGACGTAGCGGAAGTGCCTCAGCGTGGGCGTGTAGTCGAAGCCCCACACGGCCGTCGTGGCGCCCACGAGGATCACGGCGTAGAAGGCCACGACGACGAGGGCGAAGAGCAGCACGCCGGCGTAGAGCAGCCACCTGCCGGCGGCGCTCACGGCCTTCGTGGTCGAGGAGGTCGGCTTGCCCGTGACCGTGACGTACTGGCGTCTGCCGATGTAGTAGCGCTGGATCGCGAAGGCGGTCAGGGAAGGGACGAGCAGGACGACGGCGAGCATCGCCCCGCGCGGCAGGTTGAACGAGCCGGTGATCTCGAGGTAGGCCTGCGGCGCGAGCATCGGGAAGGCCGCGCCGGCGAGGACGAGGGGGTTGCCGAAGTCGGCCATCGACTCGATGAACACGACCAGGAACGCGCTGGCCACTCCCGGCAGCGACAGCGGCAGCACGACCCGCCGGAAGACCTGCCAGCGCGACGCGCCGACGTTCATGGCCGCGTCCTCGAGCGTGGGGTCGATGCCGGCCAGCACGCCCCGCAGGCTCAGGTAGGCGATGGGCGCGAACGTGAATACCTGCGAGGCGACCACGCCCCAGAAGCCGTAGATGCTGAAGTCCCGCAGTCCGAGCAGGTGCCGCGTGACGAGGCCGTTGAACCCGAACAGGAAGAGGATCGAGATGGCGCCGGAGAAGGGCGGCGACACTATCGGCAGGATCGTGAGGTTGTGCAGCACGCGCTTCAGCGGCACGTCGGTGCGCGACAGCGTGAACGCGACGACGTAGCCGATCACCACGCTGAGCGCGCCCACGAGGGTCGCCACGCCCACGCTGTTGCGGAGGGCGTTGCGGTAGAGGCGCCGCTCGGCCAGGAGCCGGTAGTTGTCGAGGCCGAGCCCGTCAGGCGTGGCGAGGCTCTGCCTCAGCACCAGCACCAGCGGGTAGAGGACGAAGACGAGCAGGGCCGCCACGATCAGCGCCACGAGCCCCAGCAGCAGGGGGTCGCGGGCGAGGAGCCTCAGCTCCCTGGCGGCCCTGCGCACGCCCTTCAGCGGCTCTGGGCGGCCGCCGTCACTGGCCCAGTACCTCCTCGACCCAGCGGTCGATGAGGCGCTGACGCTCGGAGGCGGCCTCCTCGGGGTCGAAGCTGACTAGCTCGATGGTGTCGAGCGGGGGCACGCCCTCGCCGGCGCTGACGTCCGGCCGGATGGGCATGAAGTAGGTCTGCTGCTCCGACAGCGCCTCCTGGCCCGCCGGCGAGGTGACCCAGTCGGCCAGCGCGCGGGCGTTCTCGAGGTTGCGCGCGCCCTGGAGTATCGACATGGCCGCGACCTCGTAGCCCACGCCCTCCTCGGGGAAGACGACCTCGACGGGGAAGCCCTCGTCGATGAGCCGCAGGAAGCCAGGCGAGAACTGGATGGCCACCGCCGTCTCGCCGACGCCCAGGGCGCCGGACGGCGCCGTGCCCGACTGCGTGTAGGTCTGGACGTTCGCGTCGAGCTGGCGCATGTAGTCGAAGGCGGCGTCCTCGCCCATGATCTCGCGCAGCGTGAGCACCAGGTTGTAGGCGGTGCCGGAGGACTGCGGCGACGGCATCTGGATCAGGCCGGCGTAGGCGGGGTCGAGCAGGTCCTGCCACGACCGCGGCACGTCGACGCCGCGCTCCTCCAGGATGTCGGTGCGCACGCCGACGGCCATCGGGTTCATGTAGATCGCGTGCCAGAAGCCCTCGGGGTCCTTGAACTGGTCGGGCAGCGCGTCGGCCTCCTGCACCCTGTAGGCCTGGGTCAGCCCCCGCTCCTTGGCGACGATGTGGTTCTCGCTCGGCGCGCCGAACCAGACGTCGGCCTGCGGGCGCGCCCGCTCGGCCTCGATGCGCGAGAGCGCCGGGCCGGAAGAGAGGAACACCATCTGGACCTCGATGCCCGTGTCGGCGGTGAAGGCGTCGAGGAGCTTGCGGGCGTTCTCCTCGTCGACGCTGCTGTAGACGACGAGCCCCTGGGCGGACGCCACGCCGAGCAGCGCGACCGCGCAGGCCAATAGCGCTCTCCGAAGCATGCTGCCTCCGTTCGGGCCCGCAGCGCGGGCCTGTGCTGACGCCCCATCGTAGCCGCGTCCGCGCGCTCGGCGCGCGGGACGCCGGTCCCCGCCGGCGCCCGCCGGGCGCGCAGCGCTAGCGGCCCCTCGCCGCGCGGTAGCGCCGCTCGACGGCGGTGAACAGGCGCCGGCCCAGCGGCGTGCCGAGCCGCTGCGCGGCGCTGGCGAAGAACTCGTCGAGGTGCGTGTGGCCGCCGGCCGACGGCACCGGGACCGTCGGGTCGTAGCGGCCCCACTCCTCGTAGGCGAGCGCCTGGAGGCACATGTCGAGGATGTTCATGTCGCGCACGAAGAGCGCCTCGGCCGAAGCGCGCTCCTCGTACTCGAGCCACAGCTCGCGCAGCTCGGCGGCCTCCGGCGGCACCAACGACGCGATCGCCGCGCGCTCGGCCGCCGCCTTCTCCGCGTCGCTGACGCGTCGGTCGGCGGCGTCGGCGCGGTTGGCGAAGTCGCCCGTCACGGCCTCCGCCAGGTCGTGGGCCAAGGCGATGGCGACGGCGCGGTCGCGGTCCACCCCGGTGTCGGCGGCGTAGAGGAGGCAGAGGAGGGCCGTGCCGAAGCTGTGGTCGGCCACCGACTCGGGCGCGACGATCCCGTGCATCGCCCAGCCCGCGCGCTCGACGTCCTTGAGCCGCAGGGCCGCGAGGGCCAGGTCGAGCCGCGGCTCCCCCGTGGTCTCGTCGCTCCCGGCCTCGCGCGTCCCCCCGCGCTGGCCGCCGCTCACCGGGGCACGCCGCCGTCGGCGCCCTCGGGCACCGACATGTCGTCGAGGAGCAGGCTCTCGGGCACGCCCGTCGGCCCCGCCGACGCGTCCGCGGCCTGCGCGTCGCGCTGCAGGCGCCCGATGGCCGCGTAGGCGGTGCAGGCGCCCAGCGTGACCATGCCGGCCACCCACAGCGCCAGACGCGGCGAGGTGGCGCTGGCGAGCCAACCGAGGGGCCCTGATGCGACGGCGATGCCGAGCGAGAAGACGAGGGAGTGCACGCTCAGCATCGACGAGCGCCGCGACGACGGCACGGCCTTGTGCAGCAGCGTGTCGTGCGGGACGTTGCTGGCGGCGAGGGCGAGGTAGGCGACGCCCAGCCCGGTCGCCAGCGAGCCGGCGCCGCCCGCCATGGCGAACAGCAGCATCGCGGCGCCCCGCACGAACATGGCGGCGCCGGCGAGCGCGGCGCTGCCGCCGGGGAAGCCGTGCCCGTAGCGCATGACCGCGAGGCTGCCCGTGAGCACGGCCACGCCGGCGAGGGTGCCGAGGACCGCGAAGGCCTGGCTGTCCTCGGCAGCGGCGCCGAAGACGGTGGCGGCGATGGGCTGCCAGAACGTCTCCACGCTGACCATGGCCAGGCCCCCGGCCGCCGCCGCGAGGAGCAGCCAGCGGATCACGGGCTCGTCGCGCGACAGGCGCAGGGCGCCCGCCAGCACGCCGGGGACGGCCCGCACGCCCTCCCGCAGGACGGCGGCGTCGACGCGCGGGCGCTCCGGCTCGCGCACGAGCGCCGCGGTCGCGAGCCACACGAGCGCCCGCATCGCGACGCCGGCGAAGAGCGCGACCCCGAAACCCGAGAGCGGCCAGGGCAGGTCGAGGGGGGCGGCGAGGCTGGGCAGTAGGCCGCCGACCGCCGAGCCGACCAGCATCCCGCCGGCCTGGGCCACGTCCACGACCGCCAGGTGCCGCTGGAGCGGCACGTCGGGGTCGAGGCGGTTGAGCTCGTCGACGAACCAGGCGTCCATGGCGCCCGAGTGCAGGGCCGAGCCGACCGCCTGGAGCACCGCGTAGACGAGGGCCGTGACGGGCCCGGTGACGAACAGCAGTACGCCGAAGGAGGCGAGGGTGAAGAGCTGCGAGGCCAGCGCCACGGGCCGGCGGCCGATCGCGTCGGCGAGCCCGCCGGTGGGCAGCTCGAGCATGACGACGAGCAGCGCCCGCACCGTGAACGCCAGGCCGACCAGGGCGAGGTCGAGGCCGCGTCCCGTCATGTGCAGGATCAGGACGGGCATCGGCAGGGCGATGGCGAGTTCGAGGGAGCCGGCCAGCGCGGCGTACCGCCAAGTCAGCGCCCTGGCTCTACCGGGCTTCAAGACGTAGTCCCCCCACCTCTCACCGGCGCGCCGCCGGCACCCCCAGGAGCGTGCGATACGTGGCGCGATGATAACAGAGGGCCACGGCGGCTACCCACGGGACGCGGACAGGAAGCAGTAGGTCGCCTCCCACGGCGTCTCCGCGTCGGCGAGCTGGGCGAGGAAGGCGCGCCTGACCCGCTCGACGTCGTCGGGGCCGAGGCGCCTCGCCAGGTGGTCGGCGTAGCTGGGCCGCCCCGCGCCCGGCTCGAACCAGCCCTCGACGGTGCGGCGCGGGAGGGTCTCGCGGGTCGTGAAGCGCCTGCGCTCGAGCCGCGCGCCGCGCAGGCCGGCCTCCTCGGCCGCGGCGACGAGGGAATCGTCGTCGATCCGCTCGCCCGCGTAGACCGCTTCCTCGGCCTCCGCCACCGCCTCCGCCAGCTCCGGGTCGCCGAGGTCGACGAGCCTGTGGAGACGCTGCGCGGCGCCGCGGTCCAGCTCGGCCAGCACCAGGCGGCCGCCCGGGGCGAGCAGGTCGGCGGCCTGCGCGAGGACGCCGGCGACGTCGCCTGAGGCGGCCAGGACCCCGCGTCCGACGACGACGTCGAAGGCCGGCGGCTCCGACCCCCGGCGCCGCGCCTCGTCGGCGACGCGCGCCGCGGCCGCCCGCGGGTCCCCGACCACGACGACGGGCCTCTGCGGCTCGGGCAGCGAAGCCGACGCCTCGGCCAGCGCCGCGGCGTCCCTCTCCGACGCCGCCAGCGCCCAGACCTGCCCGTCGGGGGCGCGCCGCAGCGCCTCCCAGGTGAGGAGGCCGCTGCCGGCGGCGAGGTCGAGCACGACGTCGTCCTTGCGCACGCCGGCCAGCGCGAAGAGGTGGTCGCGCACCGCCGCCAGGCGCTCGCCGGCCCGGGAGACCGTGCGCTCGAGCCAGCGCTCGGCCTGGCGCTCGGGCAGCGGACGCCGCGGCGCCCCTCCCGGAGCGGCCGCGCGCTCCTCGGGCTCGAGCATGGCGGCGAGCTGCGCCTCGCGGCGCCGCATGACCTCGTCGCGCACGGCGGCCTCGTAGCCGCTGCGGGTCGGCTGGTAGAAGACCTTGCCCTGCAGCGCGTCGGGCAGGTACTGCTGCGCGACCCAGTGGTCGCGGTACGCGTGCGGGTAGAGGTAGCCCTGGCCGTGCCCCAGCCCCTCGGCGTCGCGGTTCGCGTCCTTGAGGTGGTCGGGCACCTCGGCCTCGCGCTCGCGCTCGACGGCGGCGAGCGCGTCGAAGAACCCCAAGGTCGAGTTGCTCTTCGGCGCGGTGGCCAGGTAGATCGTCGCCTGGGCGAGGTGGAACCTCCCCTCTGGCAGGCCCACGTAGTCGAGGGCCTGCGCCGCCGCGGCGACGACGCCGAGCGCCCGCGGGTCGGCCATCCCCACGTCCTCGCTGGCGAGGATCAGCAGGCGGCGCATGATGAACCGCGGGTCCTCGCCGGCGTAGACCATCTTCGCCAGCCAGTAGAGGGCCGCGTCGGGGTCGGAGCCGCGCACGCTCTTGATGAAGGCGCTGATCGTGTCGAAGTGCGCGTCGCCCTCCTTGTCGTAGAGGACGGCGCGCCGCTGGATCGACTCCTCGGCCACCTCCCTGGTGACCCTGATGACGCCGTCGTCGCCGGGCGGCGTGGTCTCGACCGCCAGCTCGAGGGCGTTGAGCAGGGCCCGCGCGTCCCCGTTCGCGACGTTCACGAGGTGGTCGAGCGCGTCGTCATCGAGCGCGACGTCGAGGCGCCCGTAGCCGCGCTCCGGGTCGGTGAGCGCCTGGTGCGCCACCTGGCGCAGGTGGTCCTCGGTGAGGGGCGTCAGCTCGAAGACGCGGCTCCGGGAGAGCAGCGCCTTGTTGACCTCGAAGTACGGGTTCTCGGTGGTGGCGCCGATGAGCACGACCGTGCCGTTCTCGACCCACGGCAGCAGGGCGTCCTGCTGGGCCTTGTTGAACCTGTGGACCTCGTCGACGAAGAGGATCGTGCGGCGGCCGGCCTCGCGGGTGGCCTGAGCGCGGGTCACCGCCTCGCGTATGTCCTTCACGCCGGCGAGCACGGCGTTGATCGCGAGGAAGTCGGCCCTCGTCGTGTTGGCGATGACGCGCGCCAGCGTCGTCTTGCCCGTCCCGGGCGGCCCGTAGAAGATCACCGAGCTGAGCTGGTCGGCCTGTATCGCGCGCCTGAGCAGGCGGCCGGGGCCGACGATGCGCTCCTGGCCGACGAACTCGTCCAGCGTGCGCGGCCGCATGCGCGCCGCCAGCGGCTCGCGCGTCTCGCCGGAGAACAGGCCTGACTGTCGGGGCGCCGTCATGACGCTCTCAGCGCTTGTAGTACGTCTCCAGCGTGAGGGTGTAGGCGCCGGCCTCGCCGGCGAAGTAGGTGCTGGCGGCGATGACGTACGCGCCCGGCTGGAGGAGGGCCACGAGCATGGAGTCCGTCGAGTACCCGTCGTCGTCGTTCTCCGCGACGACAGCGCCCGTCGCGTCGTAGAGGGTCAGGTAGGCGTCGAGCTCCTGCGATGACATCGCGGCCAGCAGCAGCGTCTCCTCAGCGACCTCGAAGGAGAAGAACTCGGCGCCGCCGCCCGCGCCGTGCGGCAGCGGCGGCATCTCGGCCGTGATCGCCGACTCCAGGGTCGTGGGGAGCGTCAGCCCGCGCGCCTCGCCCGGCCCGCCGGCGACGGACAGGCGTGTGACCGTGTACTGGCCGAGGTCGTAGTCCGACCAGCCGCTGACGACGACCACGTAGAGGCCGCCGGTCTCGGCCACGAAGCTCACCGACGCCACGCCGAAGTCCTGCCCGTAGTCGGCGAACGCGACGAGGTTGCCGGCCGCGTCGAACACGCTGAGCACCGGCGAGAAGACGTCCGAGACGACCCTCACCGTCTGCGCCTCGCCGGCCCGCGCCCTGAGGGCGTAGAGGTCGAGGCGGCTGCCGTCCTTGAAGTTCTGGCCGTCGGTGGCGTCGAGCTCCCCGACTACCTCGTCGCCCGACAGCAGCTCCGCGAGCTGGGAGGCGTAGTAGTTCGGGGTCACGAGGGGCCGCTGCGCGAGGCCGGCCGCCGCGGTCGACACGACCGCGATGACCAGCGCCGCGCGCCTGAGGACGTGCGTCGGCGTGGGCACGTCTCAGCCTACCCGCTCACGGACCGAAGAGCGAGGGCTGCTCCGAGTCGCCCGGGCGCCTGAAGTGCGAGGTGTCGAGCGCGGGGTAGCGCTCGCGCTCCAGGCCGAGCCGCGAGGCGACGAGGTGGAACAGCTCCCGCACCTGCTCGGCCATGGCGCCGTGCCCGCGCATGCGCCTGAAGAACGCGGCGTCGGAGAGCGAGCCGTCGTGCGCCTCGCGCACGCGGTTCAGCACCTTCTCCTTGCGCAGGGGGTAGTTCGACTCGAGCCACTCGGTGAAGATGTCGGCCACGGGGCCGGGCAACCGCAGGACCGTGTAGCCGGCGTAGGTGGCGCCGGCCTCGGCCGCCGCGGCGAGGATGTCGGGCACCTCGTGGTCGGTCAGCCCCGGGATGATCGGCGCCACGTTCACGCCCACCGGTATGCCGGCGTCGGCCAGCTCGCGCACCGCGCGCAGCCGGTTCGCGGCCGTGCTGGTCCGCGGCTCGAGGCGCGAGCGCAGCGTCTCGTCCAGCGTCGTCACGGAGAGGAAGACGTTCACGCCGTTCCAGGCGGCCATCTCGGCGAGCACGTCGATGTCGCGCGTCACCAGCGCGTTCTTCGTGATGATGCCCACGGGGTTGCGGTAGCGGGCTAGCACCTGCAGGACGGCCCGCGTGATGCCGAGCCTGCGCTCGACGGGCTGGTACGGGTCGGTGACCCCCGACATGGCCAGCACCGTGGGCTGCCAGCTCGGCGAGCGCAGGCGCTCCTCGACGAGCCTGGGAGCGTCGCGCTTGACGAGGATCACGCGCTCGAAGTCGAGGCCGGCCGAGAGGCCGAGGAACTCGTGGGTGGGGCGGGCGTAGCAGTTGTGGGCCACCACGCCGTTGGCGATGAAATCGCCGGTGCCCGTCGTGATGTCGTACAGCACCTGGCCGTCGTTCAGCCGCTCGACCACCGCCACTCGCAGGTCCGCGCTCGACCTCAGCGCGGTGCCTCCCCCTCCAGCGGTCCGTTCGTTTGTGTAGTGGCCCAAGGGGCCATCGCCGCGGACGACCCCCGACAGGTATCCGATAGCGTAGTCGTCGTCGGGCTCCACGGCAGCGCCATGTTCGCCCCACCCGACGAGGTTGTTCGCGGTGGTGAGCGTGGGCCGGCGCTCGCCGTCGGGGCTGGCCACGTGCTTCCAGCCGCGCTCGGTGAGGAACAGGTGGTCGGCGCTGGCGACGATCTCCGTGCCGTCCCGCAGCTTGACCGCGAAGGCGGGCTTGAAGGTCGTCCACTTGTCGCGCACCACGGTTGGCACCAGGCGGCGGTAGTGCCCCCGCCTAGCCGTCCCGAGTATCGCGTCGCCGACCTCGACGTCGGCGAGCGGCTTGCTGCTGCCGTCGGCCATGAGGATGAGGGTGTCGCCGCTCAGGCAGTAGCTGCAGCCGTGCTCGCAGCCGCGGTAGGGGTTGACGCTGAAGTCGAAGCCGACGTCGGGGCTCGAGTTGCTGGCGACCGCCGAGCGGGAGGTGTCGTCGAGGTAGCGCGTGCGCACGCGCAGGTCGCCCTCGGTGACCTCCTCGGGGTCGAGCTCGACCTCGAGCTGCGTGTAGCGGTTCACCGTGTTGAGCCGCGCGCCCCTGCCCCTGTGAGCGAACGGGTCGGCCGGACGGGAGCCGTCGTCGCCTGTCATGCCTCAGATACTAAGGTATGGCGCGTGTCGGCGTTACGGCGGCTGCCACACCGCCGCCGCGCGGTTCGCGGGTTAACCTGTCCCGTCATGCCCGATACCAGCACGCCGCCCGAAGCGGTGAGGACCAGGGTGCGTCCCGCGGCGCGGGCGGCCGCCGAGCCCACCACGTGGCGGGGCAAGCTCTGGCGCGAGGTCAGGGGCTACGCCGAGGCCCTGGCCATCGCCTACCTCGTCGTGACCTTCGTCTTCACCACGGTCGGCGTCGTGGGCAGCTCGATGGAGCCGAACCTCGACGGCGGGCAGGGCAGGGGGAACCTGCTCCGCTCGCTCCTCACCGGCGACCGCGTGTTCATCCCCAAGTTCGACACGTGGCTGAGGCGCGCGGGCGTCCTGGGCGAGTTCGAGCGCGGCGCCGTGGTCGTGCTGCGCGAGCCGGCGAACGCCCCCACGGCGCTGGAGACGGGCCGGCGCAGCTTCTACATAAAGCGCGTGATCGCGCAGCCCGGAGACAGGGTCCGCATCGAGCGCGGCCAGGTCTACGTCAACGACTACCCCGTCGACCAGGGCTTCATCACCGACAGCGGCGAGATATACGTGGCTCCCGTCGACTTCCCCAGGGTCATCGTCGAGGACGGCGAGGTCGCGGCGTTCGTCGCGGACTTCCAGATGTCGGCGAACGGCAACTGGCTGCCGCGCCTGGGCGGCGACAACGCCTACGACGTCGACGATCCGCGCGTCCAGCTCTTCTACGGGCGCGTCGTCGACAACGTCGAGGTGCCCGAGGGGACCCCCGAGGGCGTGCCTGTCGTGCTCGACCTCGTGGTGCCGGAGGGCACCTACTTCGTCATGGGCGACAACCGCACGCCTAGCGGCAGCGAGGACTCGCGCTACTTCGGGCCCATCGACGCGATCACGATCGCCGGGCGCGCGACGGCCGTGATCTGGCCGCCGCGCCGCGACGGCGAGTGGAACTGGCGGCTGCTGCCCGCGCCGGAGGCGTTCGACGCCGTGCCGGACGCGCCCGCCAGCGCCAGCCGCTAGCCCGTTCCGTCACCCCGACCCGACGCCCGCGGCCGGACCCTTCGGCCCCGGCAGGAGGGCCGCGTCGGCGCCGGGTCGGGCCCCAGGCCGACCTCCGGCGCACCGGGACGCCGCGCCGGGGCGCGCGCCGGCCCGGTGGTAGAATCGGTGGTCGCCCATAGCCCTGGCGGGGCCCGGGTGCCCCGCAGCGCCGCGGGAGCCGCCCTGGCGGGGGAGGCGACGCGAGAGGGACGAGGGTGAAGACCTTCTACGTCATCGACGGCCACGCGCAGCTCTTCCGCGCCTACTACGCGCCGTTCCGCGACCTCACCGGCCCCAACGGCGAGCCGGTGAAGGCCGTCTACGTGTTCACCCAGCTCCTCATCAACCTCCTCAGGAACGTCAGGCCCGACTACCTCGCGATCGCCTTCGACGTCAGCGACTCGACCACGCTGCGCAAGGGCGACTTCGCCGACTACAAGGCCAACCGCGACCACGCGCCCGACGACCTGCACAGCCAGTACGCGCGCATCAGGCAGGTCGTCGAGGCGATGGGCATCAAGGTCTACGAGATGGAGGGTCACGAGGCCGACGACGTGATCGCCACGATCGCCGAGCGCCTCAAGGGCGAGGACGTCGAGCTGCGGATCGGCAGCAAGGACAAGGACCTCCACCAGATCCTCTCCGACAAGGTCAAGCTGTGGGACCCTTCGAGCGGCGAGCTGCTCGGCCCGCGCGAGCTCCTCGAGACGCGCGGCTACACGCCGGAGCAGTCCGTCGAGGTCCAGACGCTGACGGGCGACAGCACCGACAACATCCCCGGCGCCAAGGGCGTGGGCACGAAGACGGCGGCGAAGCTCGTCGCCAAGTACGGCTCGGCCGACGCCGTCATGGAGCACCTCGACGAGCTGACGCCGAAGCTGCGCGAGAACCTGGCGGAGCACCGCGAGAACATGCACCTCACACGGCGCCTGGTGACGCTCGAGCGCGACGTGCCCATCGACTTCTCCCTCGAGGACTGCGTGACCCCGCGCCCCACGCGCCGCGACCTGCGCGAGCTGTTCGAGGAGCTGGGCTTCCGCTCGTTCCTCGACCAGCTCGACTTCGCCGGGCCCGACGCGGTGGCGGCGGCCACCGAGGCGGCGCCGTCGGACGTCGAGGGCGCGGGCATGGAGACCGACTACCGCGTCGTGAACACGCCAGAGGCCTTCGAGGCGTTCGTCGCCGAGCTGGAGAAGCAGGAGGCGTTCGCGCTCGACACCGAGACGACCGCCCTCAGGGCCGTCGACGCCGAGATCGTCGGCTACGTGTTCTCGTGGCAGGCCGGCACCGGCTGGTACGTCCCCGTGCGGGGCGAGCACGGCGAGACGCTCGACCCCGACACGGTCGCGGCGCGGCTGAAGCCGGTCCTCGAGAACGAGTCGACGCTGAAGGTCGGGCAGAACCTCAAGTACGACATCATCGCGCTGTCCCGCGCCGGCATCGAGCTGAAGGGCCCGCTCTTCGACACGATGGTCGCGGCCGCGCTGCTCTACCCGGGGCGCCGCACCTACAACATGGACGACCTGGCGCGCGACCTGCTGGGCGTGAAGACGACGCCGATCACCGACCTGATCGGCAAGGGCAAGGACCAGCTCAGCATGCTGCAGGTCCCCCTCGATCAGATCGCCGCCTACGCCGCCGAGGACGCCGACATCACCTGGCGCCTCTACGAGCGCCTCGCCAAGGGCATCGACGCCGAGCCCGTGAACGGGCATGACGCCAACGGCCGCTCGCGCGCCGCGGGCAACGACGGCGCCACGCTCAAGCAGCTCTTCACCGAGGTCGAGATGCCCCTGGTGCGCGTGCTCTCAGACATGGAGCGGGAGGGCGTGAGCCTCGACGCCGGCATGCTCACGGCCTACGCCGAGACGATCAAGGGCCGCATCGAGGAGCTGAAGGCGCGGATGGTCGAGGTGGTCGGGCAGGAGTTCAACCCCGACTCGCCGAAGCAGCTCGCCGAGGTGCTCTTCGACAGGCTCGGCATGCGCGTGGTCAAGACCACGAAGACGGGCCGCTCGACCGACGCCGAGGTCCTCGAGACCTTGGCGGCCGAGACCGACCACCCGCTGCTGCCGCTGCTGCTCGAGTACCGCGAGCTGAACAAGATCCTCGGCACCTACCTCCTCCCGCTGCCGGGGTACCTGAGCCCGGTCACCGGGAGGCTGCACGCCTCGTTCCACCAGACCGGCGCGGCCACCGGGCGCCTGTCGTCGTCCGACCCGAACATCCAGAACATCCCCATCCGCACGGCGGCGGGGCGCGAGATCAGGCGCGCGTTCCGCGCCCGCGACGAGGACAGCGTCCTCATCACCGCCGACTACTCGCAGGTGGAGCTGCGGATGCTGGCGCACTTCTCCGACGACGCCGAGCTGGTCAAGGCGTTCAAGGAGGGGCAGGACATCCACGCCTTCGTGGCCTCGCAGGTGTTCGGCGTGCCGATCGAGGAGGTCACGCCGGACCAGAGGCGCATCGCCAAGACCGTGAACTTCGGCATCGTCTACGGGCAGACCTCGTTCGGGCTGGCGCGCACGCTCCGCATACCGCGCGGCGACGCGCAGCGCTTCATCGACGAGTACAAGGAGCGCTACGCGGGGCTGGACCGCTTCCTCAAGACCTGCGTCGAGGAGGCCGAGGACCTCGGCTACGTCACGACGATCCTCGGTCGCCGCCGCGAGATCCCCGAGATCAGGTCGCGCAACCGCAACCAGCGGTTCCTCGGGGAGCGCTTGGCCATCAACTCCGTGATCCAGGGCAGCGCCGCCGACCTCATCAAGGTCGCGATGGTCAAGCTGCGGGAGCGCCTGCAGACCGACTGCCAGGGCGCCAAGCTGCTGATCCAGGTGCACGACGAGCTGGTGCTCGAGGCGCCGCGCGACGTCTCGGAAGCGGTGGTGAGGGCCACCGTCGAGACGATGACCGGGGCGCTGCCGCTGCGCGTCCCGCTGAAGGTCGACGCCTCCGTCGGCACGAACTGGCTCGAGGTCAAGGCCTAGCCGGAAGCGAGGAGGTCGAGGCCCGAGCGAGCCGCTCGCCGCCCCGACCTCCCGCCCTCACGCTGGGGCCTTGATAGACCGGTCAGTCTCCCTCGGCGTCGTCCTCCGCGCCGGCGTTCCCGTCGTCGCCCGCGTCGTCACCGGCGCCGGGCAGCGCGTCCTCGCCCTCCGGGGCCGCGGGCGGCGCCTCCAGCTCGGGCGCGCCCTCGGCCGGCTCGCCGCCGCCCTGCATCAGGCGGGCGGACTCGCGCGCGAACCACTGGTAGGCCGGCTCGCCGGGCGCGAGGGCGACGGCGCGCTCGTAGGCCACGTTCGCGTCGGCGTAGAGCCCCTGCTCGAAGTAGACCCGGCCCAGCCAGGCCCACGCCTCGGCGTAGTCGGCGTTCCGCGCCGTGGCGGCGGCGAAGCTGTTGCGGGCGCGCGTCAGGTCGCCGCTCTCGTAGGCCGTGACGCCGGCGTAGAACGAGTTCGCCGCGTCGACGCCCCAGCGGGCCTGCGCCTGCGCCAGCTCGAGGAAGTACTCGGCGCCGGGCGAGTCGGGGTCGAGCTCCAGCACGGTCCGCCACGCGGCCACGGCCGGCTCGGGCATGCGCAGCTCGAGGAGGATCCGGCCCAGCCACCGGTGCGCCTCCACGTTGTCCGGCTGGACCTCGACGATGTCCTCGTAGCGCTCAGCGGCCAGCTCGCGGTCGCCGACCTGGTAGGCGGCGAAGGCGTACTCGTTCGCGGAGCGGGCGAACAGCTCGGCGTCCTCGCCCTCTAGCTCGCCGCCGGCGTCCAGGTAGTCGCGCCACGCCTGCACGGCCGGCCCGTGCCAGTTCGACAGGCTGTAGGCCCTGGCGAGGAAGCGCAGGGGCTCGGGGTGCCCGGGGGCGAGGTCGATGGCCGTGCGCCCCTCGGCGAACGCCTGCCGCCACAGCGGGCGGTCGGGGTACTGGGCCTCATAGGTGCTCAGGGCCTCCTCGACGAGAGCCTCGCCGCGCTCCAGCGCCTCGGCGGCGTTCTCCGGCAGCTCCTGGGCGCCGGCCATGGAGAGCGCCGTCGCCACGGCGACCAGCAGCATCAGCTCGCGCACCGCTAGACCTGCCCGTCGCAGGACGTGTGAGCCATGGGTCATGGTGCACCTCCGTGCGGAGCGCGCGTCCGCGTCGAGCGGAAAGAGACGCGCGCTCACCCTCATGAGCGAGCCTATCGCGCGCGCATTAGAAGCCCGCGTAGCGCGGGAGTCAGGCGCGACCGGCGTTCAGTTGGGGCTGCGCGGCGTGTCGACCGGCAGCGGAGGCAGCAGGCGGGCGCTGGCGCGCGAGTTGCGCGGCGGGACGATGTTCTCGCAGGCGGTGGGCCGGGAGAACAGGTAGCCCTGGCCGAAGCGCACGCCCTGCTGGATCAGCCAGGTGCGCTGGCTCTCGGTCTCGATCCCCTCCGCCACGAACGGGATCCCTATGCCCTTGGTGAAGACCTTGACCGCCCTCAGCAGGTACTCGTCCTTGTGCGACCGGCCGATGCCCCGCGTGAAGCTGGCGTCGACCTTGAGGAAGGAGATCGGCAGGCGGTCGAGCGTGGAGAGCGACGAGTAGCCGCGGCCGAAGTCGTCGAGCGCGACGCCGACGCCGGTCTCCCGCAGGCTGCGCAGCACGCCCGCGCTCGCCTCGAAGTCGTCGAGCGCGGTGCGCTCGGTGACCTCCAGCACGAGCAGCTCGGCGGGCGCGCCGGTCTCGGCCAGCAGCTCCTCGATGTAGGCGGGCAGGCTCGGGTCGGAGAGCGTCTGCGCCGCCATGTTCACGGTGACCAGCACGTTCGCGCCCAGGCGCGACCAGGAGGCGAGCTGCGCCATGGCCTCGCGCAGGGTCCAGCGGTCGAGGCCGTCGATGAAGCCGCCGCGCTCCGCCATCTCGATGAACGTGGCGGGCGCGATGGGCCCGCGCGTCGGGTGGTCCCAGCGCGTGAGGGCCTCGAGCCCGAGGATCTCGCCCGTCGGCAGGTAGCAGATCGGCTGGTAGACGACGGAGAGCTCCTCGCGCTCGATCGCCGAGCGCAGGTCGGTCTCGAGGTAGAGGCTGTGCCTCCCGGCGTCGCTGTCGCGGCGGTAGAAGGCGACGGCGCGCCGTGCCCGCTTCGCCCGCTCCAGGGCCCGCTCGGCGCGCTGCAGCAGCCCGTCGAGCTCGGCCGCGTCGCGGGGGAACAGCGCCACGCCCGCGCTGGCCTCGAGCCTGATCTCGCGGCCCGAGGTGTGGAACGGGCTGGCGATCGCGCCGACGGCGCGCTGCGCCGCGGCCCGCGCGGCGCTCTCGTCCGCCATGGGCATCAGCACCGCGAAGTCGTCGCTGCCGAGGCGGGCGACGTAGTCGTTGCCGCGCGCCGAGGCGCGGAGGCGGTCGGCCAGGTCGCGCAGGAGCCTGTCGCCCTGCGCCCGGCCCAGCGCCTCGTTCACGAGCTTGAACCTGTCGACGTCGATGAGCACGAGGCCGCCGCCGCGGCCCGAGCGCCTGCTGTCGCCGAGCACCACGCGGGCGGCCGAGCGCAGGTAGTCGAGGTTCGGCAGCGCCGTCACGGGGTCGAAGAACGAGCGGCGCGCCAGACGCGTGGCGAAGAACGCCGTGAGGACCACCAAGGCCACCGAGAGGGCGACGACGGCGACGACGATCAGCCAGCGCGCCAGCGCCATGTCGGCGGCGATGGGCCCCAGGTCCTGCGTGATCTCCAGCACCCCGGCCGGCTCGCCAGAGCGGTGCGCGAGAGGGATCAGCACGGAGTAGTAGCGCGCCGCCTCGGTGCCGGCCAGCTGGGCCAGCGGCGCCCTCATGGGGATGAGGCGCGTCTCGCGCTCGCCGCCCAAGGCGGTGAGGAAGGCGGGGTCGCGCGGCACGCGCGTGCCGATCTCGGACCTGGTCCGGGCGTAGACGACGCGTCCCGACTGGTCGTAGACGTGCACGCTGCGCGTGTTGGGGTTGCGCCCCACGACGGTGTCGAAGTACTGCCACGCCGCCAGGGAGTTGGCGGGGTCTGCGAAGACGATCAGGGCGTCGCCCGTGGAGGAGGCGGCCAGCCCGCTCTGCCGCAGCACGGCGGTGGCGTTCGCGGCCACCTCGGTGGAGCTCGCCTGGGCGACGTGCTCGGTCACCCGGCGCGCGACGAAGTTGCCGGCCGTCCACGCGAGCGCCAGGGTGGGTAGGAGGACGAGGACGCTGGCGGTCACGAGGAACCGGCGCACGGGGTCCGCCTTGAGCACGCGATGCCACTCGGTGCCGCGCGGTGGCCGTATTGCGGTGGAGGATGAAGGAGGTGTCGGGCTCGGTCCGCTTCGTGCCGGCTGAGATGGAGCCGACATCCCGGCAATCTTCGCATCCGTTGCATGAAGATGCGGTGAGGGACGAGCCAAGGATCGCTGAAAGACGCGTGAGCCCCGCCAGGCGCCCGTGAGCCGCGGTCGTCGAGACCCGCTGGACACGACGAGTAGCAGCCCACGCCGGGGAGGCCGGCTGCGGCGCTATGATGGCTGACCCGCAGCGCCTCCCGACGCTGTCCCGGGCACACGACATGGAGTTGAAGCGCATGCGGATCTTGGTGAGCAACGACGACGGCATCTTCAGCCCCGGCATCAGGGCGCTGGCGAAGGTCGCCGCGGAGTTCGGTCAGGTGAGGATCGTGGCGCCCGACGTCGAGCAGTCGGCGATGAGCCACGCGATCACCGTCAGGCGGCCGCTGCACTACACGAAGACGACGATCGAGGACGGCCTGGAGGGCTACCGGGTCGACGGCACGCCCGCCGACTGCGTGGCCCTCGGCACGCACCATTGGGAGGAGGTCGACCTCGTCCTCACGGGGATCAACCTCGGGCACAACCTCGGCCACAACATCTGGCACTCCGGCACCGTCGCGGCGGCCAAGCAGGCGGCGTTCCTGGGGATCAGGGCCATAGCCTTCAGCGCGCGCTACAGCGACGAGCCGCCCGACTACGACCGCTTCGCCCCCTACGTGCGGCAGGTGATCGAGCGGGTCAACGGCGCCACCGGACCGCTGCTCCTCAACGTGAACTTCCCCGACGAGCCCAAGGGCGTGCTGTGGACGAGGCAGTCCGTGCGCCACTACGAGGGCTTCGTGATCCCCGGCGAGGACCCGATGGGCCGGCGGCACTACTGGTTCGCCGAGGAGCCGCGCGACAAGCTCGAGGAGGGGACGGACCGCTGGGCGGTCGAGAACGGCTACGTCTCGATAACCCCGCTCCGTCTCGACCTGACCGACGAGCTCGAGCTGCGCCGCGCCAGGGCGACCGACCCGGAGGCCGCGACCGCGGCGGCGGAGTGACCCGCGGGCCCCGCCCCGGGCGCGCTCGGGACGCCGTCGCGGCCGGGGCGGGGCCGGGCCGCGACGGGACCGCGAAGCCGCTAGCCGGGCGCTTGCGGCGCCGGGCTAGCCGAACTCGAGCCGGGGCTGGACGGCGACCCCGTCGCGATCGGAGAGGTCCGCGACGGTGACGCCCAGCAGCCTCACCGGCCGGCGCGGCCTGTCGGTCTCGAACGCCAACCGCCGCGCCAGCGCCAGCAGCGCCTCCGCCTGCCAGAACGGGCCCAGCTCGGTGTGGCTGCGCGTGATCGTCCTGAAGTCGTCGAAGCGCAGCTTCACGGTCACGCGGCGGGCCGCCAGGCCGCGGCGCTCCAGGGCGCCGTGGACCTCCTCGCACAGCTGCGCCAGCACCGCGTCGAGCTCGGCCTCGTCGGTGACGTCGACGTCGAAGGTCGTCTCGGCGCCCAGCGACTTGCGCGGCTGGTCGGGCACGACGGGCCTGTCGTCGATGCCGTTCGCGATGTCGTGCAGGAAAGCGCCGAGCTTCCCGAGCTCGGCGACGAGGCGCTCCCGACCGGCGGCGCGCAGGTCGGCGCCGGTGCGCCAGCCGAGCGACCGCAGCTTCGCCGCGGTGCGTGGGCCGACGCCGTAGAAGCGCTCGACGGGCAGGGGGAGCAGCACCCGGTCGACGTCCTCCGGCCTGATCACGGTCAGCCCGTCCGGCTTGCTCATGCCGCAGGCGAGCTTGGCGAGGAACTTCCCGCCGGCGACCCCGGCTGACGCCGTCAGGCCCGTCTCGTCCTTGACCTCGGCCTTGATCGCCTTGGCGATCAGCGTGCCGGAGGGCGGGCCCCGCTTCGGCCGGGTGACGTCGAGGTAGGCCTCGTCGAGGGCCAGCGGCTCGACGAGGTCGGTGTAGCGGTGGAAGACGGCCCGCACCTGCGCCGACACCTGCCGGTAGACGTCGAAGCGCGGACGCACGACGACGAGCTCGGGGCAGAGGCGCAGCGCCCGCGCCATCGGCATGGCCGAGCGCACGCCGAACGCGCGGGCCTCGTAGCTCGCCGCCGCCACCACCGCCCGCGGTCCCGTGCCGCCGACGGCGACCGGCAGGCCGCGGAGCTCCGGTCGGTCGCGCTGCTCCACCGACGCGTAGAACGCGTCCATGTCGACGTGGACGATCTTCCTCACGGCCTCAGGCGGCCCGGGCCTGCCTCGCGTGCAGCGCCCTCAGCACCGCCAAGGTGAGCGCCGCGTCGCCCGCGCTGCGGTGCGACTGGTGGCCGACCAGCACCCCCTCGATCGCCGCGGCCCGCGCCAGGCGCAGGCCGCCGCTCGCGAGCCCGCGGCAGACGGCGTAGGCGCGCATCGCGCACTCGAAGCCGGGCAGAGGGTGCTCCACGGACCAGGCGCGGCTCGACTGCGCCGCCAGCCGCTCGTCGAAGGGCGCGTTCCAGGCGAGCACGCGGTAGCCGGAGAGCGCGTCCGCCAGGGCGTCGACGACGCCGGGCCAGGTGGGGGCGTCGGCGAGGTCGCCCCAGGTGAGGCCGTGCACCCGCGAGGCCGCCGCCGGCACGTAGCCGCGCTTGGGCCGCACGAGGCTCTCGAACAGGACGTCGCCGCCGGAGGAGACGGCGGCGACCTCGACGACCTCGTCGCCGCGCGACAGCCCCGTCGTCTCCACGTCGATCACGGCGAAGCCCTCGCGGAACAGCTCCTGCAGCCAGCGGCGCGGCTCGCGGCTCAGCGAGGGCCGGCGGTAGCGCCCGGGCGCCAGCGGCGTGTGGCTGTGTCTGAAGGACAGCCCCACGGCCGTGGCGCGCTTGGCGGCCAGGCTGCCCGCGCCACGCCCGGGCGGGAGGGCGCGGGGGCGCGGCCACATGTCGCCCCGCAGGCGCCTCGCCTCGGTCGTGCTGTAGAGGGGCGAGAGGCCGCCGCCGGACCCGACCCAGGCCGCGGCCCGCGGCGGCACCGGGTAGCCGCGGCCGCGCAGCTCCTCGGCGGTGCGGAGGTCCCGCGGCGCGTGCGTGCGCTCCGGGTAGACGGGCACGCCCGGCGCCGCGCCCTGCCCCTCGTCGTGGGGACGGCCGCTCACGCCGAGAATCCTACCCCCGCGGCGAGCGCCTATGATGGCGCCCTAGCCCAAGCAGGAGGTGTGGCGGATGCAGGTCGGGCGCACGGTGAGACAGCTTCTGCAGGACAAGGGCACCGCCGTCTACACGATCTCGCCAGACGACACGGTCTTCAGGGCCCTGGAGGTCATGGCGCAGCACGACGTGGGGGCGCTGGTCGTCGTGGACGGGTCGCACGGCGTCGTGGGGATGTTCTCCGAGCGCGACTACGCCCGCAAGGTCATACTGCACGGCCACGCCTCGCGCGAGCTGAAGGTCAGCGCGATCATGTCGGGCCAGGTCGTGAAGGTGACGCCGGAGCAGACGGTCGCGGACTGCATGCGCCTCATGACCGAGAGGCGCGTGCGGCACCTCCCCGTCGTCGAGGACGGGAGGCTCGCCGGCCTCGTCTCGATCGGCGACGTCGTGAAGGCCGTGATGTCGGAACAGGAGTTCCTGATCGAGCAGCTCCAGGCCTACGTCTCGGGCGAGCTGCGCTGAGGGCCGGGGGCGCCGGGGCGCGGTCGGCGGGTCGGGCACGCGGGTGCCGCCCCGACGCAGCGGCTCGGTCGGGCGGCCTCGGCGGCGCCCATGCCCCGTCGGGGACGCGTCTCACGGACTTTTGACATAAAGGACTTACATAACTGCCATGAAGGTGTTACCCTCGGTCGAGGAGCGCGAACATGGCGAACCGGTACGTGTTGATAGGCGGCGGCCTGGCAGCGGACGCCGCGGCCAAGGCCATCAGGGAGGCCGACCCGGAGGGGTCAGTCACCCTCGTCACCGCGGAGGGCGACGCGCCCTACCGCCGCCCCCATCTCTCGAAGGCGTTGTGGTCCGGCGGTGACGTGGCCAAGGCGCTGCTGGGCACGGCCGGCCACGGCGTCGACGTCATCACGGGCCGCCGGGCCACGACCCTCGACACCGCCGCCCGCCGCGTCGTGCTGGACGGCGGCGACGCGCTCGACTACGACCAGCTCCTGATCGCCACCGGCGCCAGGGCGCGCGCGCTGCCCGGCCTGCCCGCCGAGGGGCCCGTCGTGGCCTACCGCACGCTGGCCGACTACCGCCTCGCGCGCGAGCGCTCCGGCGAAGGCAGGCGCGCCCTGGTCGTCGGCGGCGGCTTCGTGGGGGCCGAGCTGGCCGCCGGCCTGAAGAACGCCGGCACCGAGGTCCACGTGGTGTTCCCCGAGAAGGGGATCGGCGCGAACAGGTTCCCGGAGGCCCTGGGGCAGGCGCTCAACGAGCGCTACCGCGGAAGAGGCGTGAGCGTGCACGCCGGCGCCACCGTCGAGAGCGCCGAGCGCCGCGGCGAGTGCGTGCGGGCGCGGCTGACCGACGGCTTCGAGGCGGAGTTCGACCTCGTGGCGGTGGGCATCGGCGTCGAGCCGAACGTGGACCTGGCCCGCTCCGCGGGACTGCGCGTCGAGGACGGCGTGGTCGTCGACAGCGCCCTCCGGGCGCTCGGACCCGACGGCAGACCGGTCCCTGGCGTCTTCGCCGCCGGCGACGTCGCCTCGTTCCCCTGGCCACGGCCGTTCCCCCGCTCGCGCATCGAGCACGAGGACGCCGCGGTGACGATGGGCGCCCACGCCGGACGCCAGATGGCGGCGGCCGCGCGAGGCGAGGATCCCGCGCCGTACGAGCACCTGCCCTTCTTCTACTCCGACCTCTTCGACGACGGCTACGAGGCCCTCGGCCGGATGGACGCGAGGCTGGAGATGTTCGAGGACTGGAAGCGCCCGCTCGAGGAGGGCGTCGTCTACTACCTCGACGGCGGACGCGTCGTCGGCGTGCTGCTGTGGAACACCTGGGGCCAGGTGGACGCGGCGCGCGACCTGATCCTCGCCGACGAGCGCGTCACCGCGGCCGAGCTGCGCGGGAGGCTGCCGGCGTGATCACGACGCGGGCGCAGCTCCCGCCCCGCCCCGGGGCGCCCCGACGCGGCGGCCGGCAGGCGCCGGACGAGCCCCTCAGCGTCGACGGCGTCGCCGTGTTCGGCGAGCTGAGCCTGTCTCCGGGGGAGAAGCTCTACGGCGAGGGCGAGCCGGCCGCGGCGCCGTTCCTCGTCGTCGAGGGCGTGCTGCGCGTCACCGTCGACGCGCACGGGCGCAGCCGTCTCGTCGACCTAGTGGGTCGCGGCGACGTCGTGGGCACGGCCGCGCTCGAGGGGCGCCCCCACGCCGAGTCGGTGCACGCCGCCGAGCGCGGGGCCGTCGTCGCCGTGGTCGACCTCGCCACGACCCTCGAGCACCGCGGGCCGCGCCAGGCGCTCGTCGCCGCCCTCGTGCGGCAGATGGTCAGGAGCCGGCAGCTCGCCGACGACCTCGGGCTGCCCATGGGCGCCCGCATCTGCCGCATCCTGGCGCGCCTCGCCGAGCGCCTGGGCGAGCCCGTCGAGGGAGCGCCGGGGTCCCCGGCGGCCGGGCGCTGGCGCCACCTGCCGTTCAGCCTCACGCACGACGACGTCGCGCTGATGGCCGGCTGCGCCAGGGTCACGGCGACGCGCGTGCTCGGCGACCTCAAGGAGGCGGGCGTCCTCGGCGGCACCAGGGGCGACTACGCGCTGGTGCCCGAGGCGCTGGAGGAGGCCGCCGACAGGTACGTCTGGGAGGTCATCTGACCGATGACCGATATTTCGCAACGCCCCGCAGTACCCCGGGACTAGCATCCGGGCAGAGGGGTGGGGTGCCAAGATCCCACCCGGCGCGATCCGCAGAGGACACTCCCATCGTCGTCGCGGTGGCACCCCCCTCTCACGGCTCGCGCCACACGATGGCACTCGGACGCTCACCGCGGGTCGGCGGCCCCGGCCGCCAGCGCCGCGCGGATCGCCGCGCCGCACGGCGCTGGGCCGGCCCTCGCGAGCGCGTGCCCGCGCGGCCTGACGGTCACCGCCCCCGCGATTACGGGGCGGCGGGACCGTCCCTGACGCGCGCCTGAGTGAAGAACCCTTGGTGGTCGCGAAGTCGGCGTGTTAGAACCATGAGCATGAACAAAACCGAACTCGCCGCTAAGCTCGCCAAGAAGACTGGGCTCTCCGAGGCCAAGGCCTACGAGGTCGTCAACGCCATCTTCTCGACCGCCCCGGGCGAGGGCATCATCGCCGTCGAGCTCGACGCCGGCCGCAAGGTCCAGATCACGGGCTTCGGCACGTTCGAGACCCGCCGCCGCAACGCCCGCAAGGGCGTGAACCCGGGCACGGGCAAGCCGATCACGATCCCGGCCAAGAAGTACGCAGCGTTCCGGACGGGCAAGGGCCTCAAGGAGCGCATCGAGAAGTAGCTGGCCCTCGCCGCCGCGCCGCCCCTCGGCGCGGCTCGGGCAGCTCTCAGCCGGCCACGACCTCGAAGTCGTGGCCGGCATCGACTTCCTTGATGTGCTTGCGGGCCCAGGCGTCGATGGAGTCTATGACGTCCTGGAGCTCATAGCCGGCCTGCGTGAGCTCGTAGCGCGTGCGCGGCGGCATCGTCGACTCGACCTGCTTGCTGATCACGCCGAGCTGCTCGAGCTTCTCCAGGCGCTGCGTCAGCGTCGCCGAGTTCACGCCGCCCACCTCGCGCGCGATGGCGTTGAAGCCGCGCGGACCGGCCAGCAGGGCGCGGATGATGTGTAGCACCCACTTCCCCTGCAGCAGGTCTATCGACGCGTGGACCGGGCAGAACTCGTCCCTCACGGCGGCAGGTTAGCACGAGGGGCGGCCCCCGTCGCCGCGCTTGACATTACAAAGCGCTTTATTATACGTTGCGTGGGTATCGGTGCGGCCCGCGATCAGGGCCATCCCCGACACGAGATCCCGCATCTGGAGCGTGAGCATGAGCCTGAAGCTCGACAGGTCGCACAGCAGCCTCGAGTTCGCTGTCCGCCACATGGGACTGGCCACGGTGAGGGGCCGGTTCGCCGAGTTCGACGTCGCCGCCGAGGTGAACGAGCGCGGCGAGCCGGTCGCCGCCACGGTCACGGTCGACGCGGCCTCGCTGGACACCGGCGTCGCCGACCGCGACAACCACCTGCGCTCGGCCGACTTCCTCGACGTCGCCAGCCACCCCAAGATCGTCTTCGAGGCGACGTCGTTCCGCCGCGAGGGCGAGCAGCACGTCGTCGAGGGCCGCCTGACGATCCGCGGCGTCACGCGACCCGTGACCCTGCGTGGCGAGATCAACGGCCCCATCAAGGACCCCTGGGGCAACGAGCGCTTCGCGGCCGACCTGGAGGGCAAGCTCGACCGCACCGACTTCGGCCTCAAGTGGAACCAGGTCCTGGAGGCCGGCGCCCTGCTCGTCGGCGAAGAGGTGCGGCTGCACGCGGTCGTCGAGCTGATCAAGGTGGGAGAGCCGGTCGCCGCCTGACGCCGTCCCCGCACGGCGCGCCTGGGGGCGACGCCCAGTCTAGCTAGACAGTTCTGTACACCAACTGAGCCTCAGTCGTCGGCCGCGCCGGCGATCAGCGACGCCGCCGCGCTCTTCGCGAGCTCGGCGGCGCTCGCGTCGCCCGTCACGACGACGTAGACGCTGGCGCCCTCGAGCAGCATGGTGAGCTGCACCGCCAGCCCCTCCGGGTCGTGGAGGCCGGCCTCCCGCGCCTGGCGCGCGAAGTACTCCTCGACGTTCCTGGCGTGCTCCTGGGCGTAGGGGCGGGCGGTGTTGAGCTGCCCGCCCAGCTCGAACGTCGCCGAGACGAGCGGGCTCCCCCTGAAGTCGGGCGTCTGCGCCCACTCGACGAAGAGGTCGAAGACCGCGAGCATGCGCCCCAGCGGCTCGTCGGCCAGGCCCGGCGCCTGCGCCAGCCACTCGTCGCGCTCGGCCTGGCGGCGCTCCAGCACCGCCTTGACCAGCGCCTCCTTCGAGGGGAAGTGGTGGTAGAGGGTCATGCGCGCGACGCCGGCGCGCGCGATGATCTCGTTGATCCCCACGTTCGACACCCCGCGGGCGTAGAAGAGCCGGGCGGCGGTGTCGAGGAGACGCTCGGCTGCGCTCGATCGGGGTTGTTCGCTCACGACCGGATGATACGTACCGGTCGGTCTGAGCACAAGGGGCGCGCCGCGAAGCGCGCCCCACACGCGAGCGGCTGCGGCGCCCCGGGCTGCCGGGCGCCGCTCGCCCGCCTCAGGCCGCGAGCGTGGCCTCGCGCTCGCCCAGGCCCACGACCTCCCTGACCTCGGCGGCGTCCAGGGACTCGCGCTCGAGCAGCGCCGCGGCGAGGGCCTCGAGCTCGCGCCTGTGCGCCTCCAGCAGCTCCTTGGCGCGGCGGTAGCACTCGTCGACGATGCGCCTCACCTCGGCGTCGACCAGTCGCGCCGTCTCCTCGCTCAGCGGCTTGGCCGCGGGGGCGGTAGCGTCGCCGCTGAGGTAGGGGTCGTCGCGCGAGGCCAGCGAGAGCGGTCCGACGCCGCTGCTCATGCCCCAGCGCGTGACCATCATGCGGGCGAGCTTGGTCACCTGCTCGAGGTCGTTCTCTGCGCCGGTGGTGCGGTCGCCGTAGACGAGCTCCTCGGCCGCGCGTCCCCCGAGGGCGCCGACGATGCGCGCCCGCACGTAGGCCTCCGAGAAGTTGTAGCGGTCGTCGTCGGGCGCCTGGTAAGTGACACCCAGCGAGTGGCCGCGCGGCGTGATCGTCACGCGGGTCACGGGGTCGGCCTCGGGTAGCACGAGCCCGACGATCGCGTGGCCCGCCTCGTGGTAGGCGATCCGCTCCCTGTCGCGCTGGCCGAGCACGAGCGGGCGCTTCGGGCCCAGGACGAGCTTCTCGAGAGCGTCCTCGAAGTCCCGCCGCGCGACGGCGCGGGCGTCGCGGCGGGCCGCCGCCAGCGCGGCCTCGTTGACGAGGTTCCTCAGCTCGGCGCCGACGAGGCCGGGCGTCTTCGCGGCGAGCGCCGCGAGGTCGACGTCCTCGTCCAGCGGCACGCGGCGCGTGTGCACCCGCAGCACGGCCAGCCTCCCGGCCTTGTCCGGCGCCTGCACCGTGACGCGGCGGTCGAAGCGGCCGGGACGCAGGAGGGCGGGGTCGAGGACGTCGGGACGGTTCGTCGCGCCGATGACGATCACGCCCTCGCTGGCCGAGAAGCCGTCCATCTCGGTGAGGATCTGGTTCAGCGCCTGCTCCTGCTCGGCGTTCGCGCCCGAGTAGCTGCCGGCGCCGCGGGCGCGTCCTATGGCGTCGAGCTCGTCGATGAAGACGATGGCCGGCGCGGCCTCGCGCGCCTTCTGGAAGAGGTCGCGCGCCCGGCTCGCGCCCACGCCCACGATCATCTCGACGAACTCCGAGGCGTTCATGCTGAAGAACGGCACGCCGGCCTCGCCGGCCACGGCCCTGGCGAGGAGGGTCTTGCCGGTGCCCGGCTGGCCCACCAGCAGCACGCCCTTCGGCGCCGTGCCGCCCAGGCGCGTGTACTTCTCCGGGTGGCGGAGGAAGTCGACGACCTCCTCGAGCTCGGCCTTGGCCTCGTCGATGCCGGCGACGTCGTCGAAGGTCACGGTCAGGGAGCCGCCCTCGAAGCGCCGCGGGTCGCTCTTGCCGATCGCGAAGCCCAGGTTCCCGCCCAGGCGCCTTATCAGCAGGAAGCCCCCGCCGATCAGCAGGAGCGCCGGCACGAGCTGCAGGAAGAAGGTCAGGAGCGGGTTCCGCTCGGCGTCGGCGGCGACGGCGCTGACGACCACGCCCTGCTCGAGGAGCAGCGCGCCGATCTCCGGCAGCGCGAAGGCGGGCAGGGTGGTCGTGAACTCCTCCAGCTCGCGCTCGCCGCCCCGCACCGTGGCGACGGCGGCGGGACGCTCCAGCGTCACGGCGAGGGTCCGGTCGCGGGCGGTGACGCTGGCGACGTTGCCGGAGCGCAGCTGGCCGAGGAAGGCGGAGTAGGTGACGGCCGCGGGGCGCCGCGCCTGCGTGACCAGCACGGCCGCGACGGGAGCGGCGACGAGGACCGCGGCGGCGGCGACCAGGGCCCACGGGCGCCAGCGCCTGCGGGGAGCGCGCTCGACCCGCGTCACGACTCGTCCGCCTCGAGCACCGAGAGCGCCCCGAAGAGCTGGTCGACGCCGGCCATGCCGAGGCGCGCGATCTTCGGCTGCAGCGACGCGGCCAGGCAGTCGCGGCTGCGCGCCACCACGCGCTTGCCCTCGCGCGTCAGCGAGACGCGGAAGCGCCTGAGGTCCTGCGAGTCGACGGCCCGCTCCACCAGGCCGCGCCCCTCGAGGGAGCGCAGCAGGCGGCTGACCGTCGAGGGCGGGAGGCCCGTCGAACGGCTCACGACCGTGGGGTGGGAGGTCACGACGAGCTCGTTGAGCACGAGCAGCTCGGGGAAGCTGAGCCCGAGGCGGGAGGCGCAGCCCTCGCCGAAGCCGACGAGGGTCCGCCTCGCCCGCTGCAGGCTGGCCAGCAGCCGGAGCGCGGCCTCGCGCTCCGAGGTCGGCAGGGTCGAGCCGGGTGAGGTCACGGCGACAAGGATATGTCAGCCACAGGATAGTTGCAAATGGAAGTATTAGTGACGACGCGTCACACCCGCGGCCCACACCGCGCTCATGGGCGGCGCTCGACGGGGCGGGGCGGGCGCGCCCGGCCCCTCCCTCAGGCGGGGAAGGCGCGGGCGTGCGCCTCGCGCAGGCGCGCGAGGGTGAGGGCGGACGTGTCGGGCAGCGTCAGGTGGGCCGCCCCCAGGACGTCCTCTGGACCGACGCCGACCGCCGCCATGCCCGCCCCCACCACCGCCTCGACCCCGGCCGCCGCGTCCTCGACGCCGACGCACTCGTCGGTCAGCAGGCCGAGCGCGTGCGCGCCGCGCTCGAACGTCTCCGGCTCCGGCTTGCCGCGGAACACCAGGCTCGGGTCGACGACGGCGGCGAAGCGCCCCGCGAGGCCGAGGCGGGAGAGCACGGCGGGGGCGTTGCGGCTGGCCGACGCCAGGGCGAACCTCACGCCGGCGGCGTCGAGCTCGTCGAGCAGCTCGCGCACCCCGGGCAGCACGTCGGCGGGACCGAGGCGCGAGAGCAGCTCGACGTAGCGGCGGTTCTTCCGTTCGGCGAGCTCGTGCAGCTCGCCCTCTGAGAGCACGAGACCAGAGCCCTCGAGGATCAGCTGCAGCGACCGCAGCCTGTCGACGCCCTTCAGCGCCTCGTTGCGCCGCCTGTCGAACGGCACGCCGAGGTGGTCGGCCAGCTCCTGCCACGCCTGGTAGTGCAGCTCGGCCGTGTCCGTGATGACGCCGTCGAGGTCGAAGACGACGCCGCGGAGCTCGGGGCCCGTCGGCACGGCGACCGCCGACCCGGGAGCGAGCTCCACGGGGCGTCCGCGGTGCAGCAGCTCGACCGGTCTACCTGCCAGCAGGCGGTACGTGGTGGACGCGCGCGTGACGTCGACGAGGAAGCGGGACCCGCGCCAGTTCAGACGGAACGCCAGCCTCCGCCAGCGCGCGGGCAGCCGCGGGCGCAGCGAGACGCGGCCGCCCTCCACCCGGTAGCCGGCGAAGCCGTCGACCAGAGCCAGGTAGGTGCCCCCCATGGCCGCGACGTGCACGCCGTGGTCGGCGTTGCCGTGCGTGTCGTCGAGGTCGATGCGCGCCGTGGCGTCGAAGAAGAGCGCTGCCGTCTCGAGGTCGCCCAGCTCGGCGTAGGCGACCGCGTGGGCGCAGGCGGAGAGGGAGGAGTCGTGCGTCGTTCGCGGGGCGTAGTAGGCGACGTCGCGGCGGAGCTGCCAGCGCGGCACGTCGTGGGGGAGGAGCGTGTGCGCCAGCACCACGTCGGCCTGCTTCAGGACCTGGTGCCGGTAGATGTCGAGGTAGTGGTAGTGCAGCAGCAGGGGGTAGCTCTCCGGCGGCACCTCGTCCCACGGCCACTCGGGCTTCGAGAGGAAGCTCGCGTCCTGCTTCGTCACGCCGAGGCGGTCGTCGACGGCCAGGTGCACGAGGGGGGCGAGCTCGAACCAGCGCGCCACCTCCTCGTCCCGCAGGCCGACGCGCTCCTTCACCGCCGCGAAGCGCCCGGGGTCGCGCAGCGCGAGCGAGCCGGCCAGCTCGGCGGCGTAGAGCAGGGTCTCGCGCACGAGCTTGTTCGTGTAGTGGTTGTCGTCGATCAGCGCCGTGTACTCGTCGGGCCCCGTGACCGTGTGCAGGTGGAACCTGCCGTCGAGGCCCACGGAGCCGTAGCCCGCGTAGAAGCGCGCGCACTCGAAGACGACGTCGGCGCCGCCCTCCCACAGGAGCTCGACGTCGTCCGTGGCCTCCACGTAGCGCCTGAGCGCCAGCACGATGTCGCCGTCGATGTGCACCTGCGCGGTGCCGGCGGGGAAGTACGCCGAGGCCTCTGGTCCGGCGATCGTGCGCCACGGGTAGAGCGCCCCGGCGCGGTGCAGCTCGCGAGCGCGGGCCACGGCCGCCGGCAGCAGGGCGACGCGGTAGGAGAGCAGCGACCTGGCCAGCTCGGGCCAGACGCGCGTGAGCACGGGCACGACGTAGACCTCGCTGTCCCAGAACGTGTGCCCCTCGTAGCCCTCGCCGGTGAGCCCCTTGGCGGCGATGCTGGTGCGGCCGTCGCGCCCGGCGCCCTGCAACAGGTGGAAGAGCCCCAAGCGCACCGCCTGCTGCACGTCGTCGTCGCCCTCTACGACGACGTCGGAGGACTCCCAGAACCGCTCCAGGAACGCCCGCTGGCCCTCGAGGAGAGCCGTGACGCCGCCCGCGGCGGCGTAGGCGTCGAGCTCGGCGCGGGCGGCGCCCAGGAGGTCCGCCGGCTGCGCCAGGCGCGCGTCGAGGTAGACCACGCGCACGTCCACGCGCACCGGACCCGCGGCGTCGAAGGTCGCCGACCAGGAGGCGGAGAACGGCTCGCTGGCGGCGGAGGAGACGAAGCCGGCGCCCGTGATCTCGTGGTCGGCGCCGCAGACGAGCTGCATGCCGCTGCGGTCGGCTCGCTGGCTCAGCAGGAGCCTGCCGGCGGTGTCGTGCTCGTGGGCGACGGGCTGCAGGACCTGCCCGGCGAGCGCGGAGCCGAGACGCGGGTCGCCCCTCTCGACCTGGTTGCGCACGCGCCCGTCGACGGTGTGGCCGACGTCGAGCCGCACGGGGCCGTCGAGCGGCTCCACCTCGAGGCGGATCGCCATGCGCGGGGCGTGCTCCAGGGAGACGCACCGCGTGTACCTCAGCCGCGTCCTCTTGCCGTCCGCGCCGGCCCAGACGAGCGAGCGGGTCAGCGTGCCGCTACGCAGGTCGAGCGCGCGCTCGTGCCCCGCGGCGCGCGCACCGACGCGCACCGGCTCGCCGTCGACGGCCACGGTCAGGCGCGTCGCGTCGGTGACGTTGAGGAGCGTCTGCCTGACCTTCGCCTGGCCGTAGCCGCCCTCCGCGTAGACGATCTGGTCGAGCTCGTGGAAGCCGTTGAGGAAGGTGCCCGGCACGGAGGCGACGCCGGGAGGCGCCCCCTCGTCGAGGACCCCGCGCACGCCCAGGTAGCCGTTGCCGAGCGCGAAGACGCTCTCGTGGGCCGCCAGGCGCTCGGGGTCGAAGGCGACCTCGCGCACCCGCCACGGCTCGACCGTGAGGCTGCGCCTGCCCTCGCGGCGCAGCCGCTCGAGACCCCGCGCCGGCACGTCAGGCGGAAGGCACGGCCGCCAGGTCGGGGCGCACCGCGTGGAGGTGGTCCAGGTGCTCGGTCAGCTCGCGCGCCGTCTCCTCGTCGAGCTGCGCGCCGGGCGCGCGCACCAGGGCGTGGCGGATCGCGCCGCGGCGGCGGTAGACCTCCTTGCGGACGGCCAGTCCGACGCCGGGCTGGAACTCGAAGGCGAGGAACGCGGCGGCCTTCCGGTACTCCGCCGACGCGCGGCGCCGGGCCTCGTCGCCCGCCGACGAGCCGCGGACGGCGCCGACGAGGAGCTCGGGGAACGACACGCCGGTCATCACGCCGGCGGCGCCGCGCGCCAGCTCCTCGACGAGGTGGAGGCCGCCGAGGCCGCCGAGGACCGCCAGGCCGGGGGCCAGGCGCTTGAGCGCGCTCAGCTTCGCGCCGGTGGGCGGGTCCTCGAGCTTCACCGTCGTCACGGACGGCACCTCGGTGTGGAGACTGGCCAAGGTGGCCGGCGAGACCCGCACGCCCGTCGACGCCGGGTAGTCGTGCACGACCACGGGCAGGCGACCGCCGCCGGCGGCGAGGGCCTCGTCGAGCTCGCGGTACTGGGCCAGCACGGCGGCCTCGTCGGAGGCGACAGGCGCGACCATCAGGCCGGCGGCGCCGAGCTCGACGAAGCGCAGGGCGCGCTCGACGGACACCTTCACGCCGCCCGCGCTGGCGCCGGCGACGACGGGAACGCGTCCGCCCGCGGCCTGCACCGCCACCGAGACGACGACCTCCTGCTCGGCCTCCGAGAGCTTGTGGGCCTCGCCGAGGAAGCCCAGGACCGTGACGCCGTCCACGCCGGCGGCCACGAGGAACCGGACGAGGGAGGCCACGCTCTCCTCGTCGAGCCTGCCGTCCGGGGTGAAGGGCGTGGGCATGATCGTGTGGACGCCGCGGAGGGCGGCGGGTCGGTCGTCCGGCCCGCGGCGCTCCGACGCGCCGGGTGCCGAGCCTCGGTCCTCCAGGTCTGCGACTCGCGTGTCCGTATCGTGCGCGCTGCGCGGCGCGCTCCCCTGGCTGTTCACTCCCACTCGGACAGGCTACCGCGCAGCCGGCCCCTGTCGACGGCGGCGTAGCGGCGCGCCATGTCGCTGGCCCGGTGCCTGAGGTGCTCCTGGACGAGGGCGAGGTCGCCGGTCTGCCGGTAGAGCCGCTTGCCGGCGGCGTGCCGCAGCGCGTGGACCCCCTTGAACTCCACCTGCGCCCTCTGGCAGAGCCGGCGCAGGCGGTTGTAGACGCCGTACTGCGAGCGCAGCTCGAGCACCTCGGCGCGGTGCCGGGCGACCGGGTCGCGCTCGACCTCGCGGGCGTAGGAGCTCAGCTCGGCGGCGAGCCGCGGGCTGATCACGACCTCCTCCCGCTCCTCGTCTCCGTCCTCGGCGCCCTCGCGCCGGCCCGGTCCGGGGCTCGCCGGACGCACGCGCAGCGTGCCGGACCGCAGGTCGACGTCCTCCCAGCGCAGGCGGACCATCTCGCCCACGCGCAGGCCGGCGTGGGCGCCGAGCAGGAGCATGACGCGCTCGTGGGCGTCGCGCGCGGCGGCGAGCAGCTCGTTGAGCTCCATCTCCGTGTAGGCGCGCGCCCCGTCGGTGTCGTCGGCGCCGGCGAAGTCGCCCCGGCCGAGGTCGCGGAACGGGTCCGCGGTCGTCGCCCCCGCCCAGGTCAGCGCCCCGTAGAGCGCCCTGCCGGACGCGACCCGCAGCGCCACGGTGGCGGGGGATAGGGGACCGCGCTTCACCCTGCGTCCGCGCCTGCCCTGCGGCTGGCTCGCGACGAGAGGCTCCCGCTCGCCCTCGAGCAGGCGGCGGACGTACTCGCGCCCCGCCTCACGGCTCGGCGCCAGCAGGTCGTCCTCCGGCCAGAGCGCGAGGAGCTCCTTGAGGCCGCGCCGGTAGGCGCGCAGCGTGTGCCGGCTGGGGCGCGACCCCGGCAGCGTCAGGTGCGCCTCGACCAGCTCCCACAGCCCCTGCTCGTCGCGCGCCGCGGCCGCGTTCTCGGCGTGACGCCTCAGCGCCTCCTCGGAGAGGCCCTGGAGCCTGGCGACGCGCTGGGCCGGCGTGGCCCCCGAGAGCTCGAGCGAGGTGATGCTCACGAGGCCACGCTAAGCCGTCCGCGCCCGTGCGACGGTGAACCTGGTCGCATTATCAAATCTGGGCGTGTCCACGAACGAGCGGGCGACCGCGACGCCGCACTCCCTCACCCCTCACTCACCACCCAGGGCGTCGGCGATCCGCTCGGCGTTGTAGCGCAGCAGCTCCTGGTACGTCTCCGGCCCGGGCGGACCGCCGATCGGGTCGAGCGTCACGACCTCGACGCCCGCGGACTCGGCGACGACCGCCGCCGTCCGACCGTAGAGCTGGCGCTCGTCGAAGACCACGCGGGCGCCGGCGCGCCTGATCGCCGCCACGGTCTCCGCGACGTAGCGGGCGCTGGGCTCGCGTCCGGGGAACGGCTCGAGCGTGGCCGTGAGCTCGAGGCCGAACCGCCTGGCGAAGTACGGCCAGGCGTCGTGGAAGGGCACGAACGGTAGGTCGCGCACCGGCGCGAGCAGGGCCTCGATCTCGGTCGCGAGCCCGGCGAGGTCCTCCCGCACTGCGGCGGCGTTGGCGTGGAAGGTCTCGGCCAGCTCGGGGCGCAGCGCGGTCAGCTCCGCGGCGAACGCCGCCGCCGCGTCTGCCGCGATGTCGGGGTCGAGCCAGACGTGCGGGTTCGCCGCGACGGCTCCGGCGGCCACCCCGCCGTGCTCATCGCCGCCGATGGGCTCGAACGGCACGCGCTCCATCACCACGAACCGCCGCGCGGCCGGCGCCGTGGCCTCGACGAGGCGCTCGAGCCAGCCGTCGAGGCCGCCGTTCATCACGACCAGGTCGGCGCTCCCCAGGAGGGCCGCCTGCGAGGGTAGGGGCTCGAACGAGTGAGGCGAGGCGCCCGACGGGAGTAGGGTCGTCACCGCGACCGCCTCGCCTCCGACCTGGCGCATCAGGTCGGCCCAGGGCGGCAGCGAGACCACCACCGACAGCGGATCGCCTTGGCCGCGCGCGGTCGCGAGGCAGGGGAGGAGGACGAGCGCGGCGAGCGCGGCGGCGACCGGCCGTAGTGAGGGGCCCCGCCGCATCTGAGAACGCGTTCTCACCTCGCCTGGATAGCCCGGCCGCGGGCGCCTGTCAAGCGTCCGGCCCGCACGACACCTTCGGCCCATGAGTTTAGGCTGGAGGGGCCGGACGACCGCCCAGGCCCGCACTGGGCGCCGGTAACGCGCCAGCAGCGCGCACCGGACGGGAGGGTAGAGATGACGACGGATCGGCTCGACCGCGATGTGAACGACCTCGACGCGCTCCTGGCCCTCGTCGCCCGTCGCGACCGCGGCCCGGGCGACCCGGTCGCCGCGCGGGATCCCTTCGCGGACGAGGACGACGAGCTCGACGACGAGGAGTCCGCGTTCGACGACGAGGACGAGTGGGACGAGGAAGCCGACCTCGAGGACGTCGAGGACGACTGGGACGATGACGACGAGGACGACTGGGACGACGAGGACGACGACTGGGACGACGACGACGAGGACGACTGGGAGGACGACGACGAGGACGAGGGGGGCGGCCTCTGGGACGACGAGGAAGAGGACGAGGACGAGGAGATCGACTTCGGGGACGAGGACGACGAGGAGGAGTGAGGTCGCCGTAGCCCCGTGACGAGCCGCGGTCGCCCGCGGCCCCTCGCCCGGGCCGGCGGCAGCGGCGTGTCGGCGGTCACGCCGGACTGGCGCTCGCATCCGGAGGGTGCTGCGAGCCCCTGCGGCTACCGGGGGACCCGGGGGCCCCTACTTGCCGTCACCGACGGCCTGTGCCCGAGCGGGCCCGTGTTCGTAGGGCGCCCGACTCCCTTAGATATTGAGGGTATCCTGGGGTCGGCCGGGCCGGCGGCGGCAGCGGCCCGCCGCCGCTGCGGAGCGTCGGCGCGCGACACGCGAAGGACCGTTGGGAAGGACAGACCGTGGCGAAGAAGCCTCTCACGAAAGCGCCCGAGGCGAAGCAGCGTGACGCCAGCCAGACCGCCGTCGTGGAGCGCCGCCTCGACGCGCTACACACGACCCTCAGGCTCCTCCTCGAGCCCATGGCGGGGCGGAGGGTGAGGGTCGTGGAGTACCGCCGCAAGCGCGACACCGACGCCCGCTGGTCACGCAACAAGGACCAGGAGGGCGCCGTCTACGACTACGACGAGCTCGGCCTGGCGCCCTCGTTCGACGAGCTCTTCCCGCAGGCCGCGCTGTTCGACCGCGGCGACTGAGGGCCCACGGCGCGGGTGAGCCGGTCCTCGGCCGGGTGGGCCCCGGCGCGCCGCGGATGTCCGATGATGGTGCGTGATGGAGCCGAGGATCAGCGTCATCACGCTCGCCGTCGAGGACCTGGAGAGGTCGCTGCGCTTCTACCGCGACGGGCTCGGGCTCGATACGCCGGGCGTGGTCGGGACCGAGTTCGAGCACGGGGCGGTCGCGTTCTTCGACCTGCAGGGCGGCGTGAGGCTCGCGCTCTGGCCGCGCCGCAGCCTGGCCCACGACAGCGGACTCCCCGCGGGGCCCGCCGGCCCCGCCTCGTTCAGCCTCGGGCACAACGTCAGGTCGCGGGCCGAGGTCGACGACGTCATGGAGCAGGCGCGCCGGGCCGGCGCCGAGGTCGTGAAGCCGGCGGGGGAGACGTTCTGGGGCGGCTACGCCGGCTACTTCACGGACCCCGACGGCCACCTCTGGGAGGTCGTGTGGAACCCGCAGCCGCTGCCGCCGGGCTGACGGGAGCACGCGCGGTCGGGACTGGGCCGACCGGCGCGCCGGCCCCACCCACGACGGCTCAGGCGGGGACCTGACGAGCGGCGGTGCCCGCGGTCACGGCTCGTCGAGCCCGAGGCTCCAGCCCCTCACCTCGTCGGTGTCCTGCGCGGCGGCCATGTAGACCTCGGTGCTGCTCATGCTGGCGTGCCTGAGGTGGTCGCGGACCTTGCGCAGGTCGCTGGTCTGGCTGGCGTAGTAGACGCCGGCGAAGTGCCGCAGCCCGTGCACGCCCTTCGTGAAGCGCTCTGGCGGCAGGCCGCGCGCCGTGAACGCCAGGTGCCACAGCTCCTCGAGGCGCGTGTAGACGCGCGAGCGGGAACGCGTCTCGAGCACGTACGGCGGGGTCTCGCCGGGGCCTCGGGGCGGCACGTCCTGCGAGCGCGCGAGGAGGTTGCGCCGCAGCTCCTCGCTCATCGTCACGGCGGCCGTCTTGCCGCCCTTGCCGAAGCGCACGGTGAGGCGGCCGCTCCGCAGGTCGACGTCGTCCCACGTGAGCGCCAGCATCTCGGAGACGCGCAGCCCGGCGTGCGCGCCGAGGAGCAGGATCAGCCGGTCGTCCCAGTCGCGGGCCACGCTGGCCATCCACTCGAGCTCCTCCAGCGTGTACGCCTTGGCCTTCGCCCTCTCCACGGGCTTCGCCGTGAGCTTGGGCAGCGGGACCTCCTCGAAGGGGTCCGCCGTCGTGACGCCGGCCCACCTGAGCGCCTCGTAGAGGGCCCGAGCCGCCGCGACGCGCTGGCGCACCGAGGCCGGGGAGAGCGGCTTCACCGGCTTCTTGCCCAGGCGCCTCTGCGCCTCGGCGCCGCGGTCCCTGGGGTCGGCCTCGCGGCGCGGGTCGCGCAGGCGCCTCACGTAGGCCTCGGCGTCGGCCCTGGAGGGCCGCAGCAGGTCGACGCCGCGCCACGCCTCGAGCAGCACCATCACGCCCTTGCG